>DATIDO010000550.1:0-28944 GCA_035456245.1 Polyangiaceae bacterium | reverse complement strand
CGCCGCGCGGCGTGGTGGGGGTGATCGCGCCCGGGAATTTCCCCATCGCGGGGCTGTACCGCAGCGTGTTTCCGGCGCTGCTCTTGGGCAACGCCGTGGTGCTCAAGCCGAGTGAGCACTCGCCGCGCTCGAGCGCCTGGTTCGTGCGCCAGTTGCAGGCCGAGCTGCCGCCTCACGTCCTCGAGTTGATTCAGGGCGACGGCCAGGTGGGGGCCGCGCTGGTGGCCGCCGACATCGATGCCTGCGTGTTCACCGGCTCGAGCCGCGTGGGCGCCGAGGTCGAGCGCAGCTGCCAGCAGCGCGGTATCGCGGTCAGCGCCGAGCAAGGCGGTAACGACGCCGCCATCGTACTCGGCGACGCCGAGCTACCGCGCACGGTCGCGGGCATCACGCACTGGGCGCTGCAGAACGCAGGGCAGGCGTGTGGCGCCATCGAGGTCGTTTACGCCGACTCCCGCATCGCCGGGCCGCTCGCCGAGCGCTTGGCTGACGCCTTCCGCCGCCTGCAGGCACCGACCGAGCCGGGGCTCTCCGGTACGCTCGCTCCGCTGGCCCACGAGGGGCAGCTGCGGGCCGTGTTGGCTCAGCTCGAGGACGCGATTGCCAAGGGCGCCGAGGTGCTCTGCGGTGGCGGGCACCGGGGCCTGTTCATGGAGCCGACGGTGCTGGCCAACTGCACCGACGACATGTTGGTGGTGAGCGAAGAGACGTTCGGTCCCTTGCTGCCGATCGTCGCCGTCGACGGACCGGCGGACGCCATCCGCCGCGTGAACCGCGGCCGTTACGGTCTCACGGCCTCGCTCTGGACGGCCGACACGGCGCGCGCCGAGGTGCTGGCCCGTGACTTGGACGTGGGCGTGGTGACCGTGAACAACCACGCATTCACGGGCGCGATCGCCGACCTGCCCTGGAGCGGTCGTCGCGATTCGGGGCACGGCATCGCCAACAGCGCCTGGTCGCTGCTCACCTTCGCTCGCCCCAAGACGGTGGTGGTCGATCGTTCGCACGGCGTCGAGCCGTTCTGGGCGCCGTTCGACGACGATCTGGTCGAGCTCGGTCACCTGTTGGCCGACGCACAGCGGGGCCGCATCGCGCGGGCCTTCCGCATCCCGCTGCTGTTGCAGAGGCGGGCGGCGCGGGTGAAGGCGTTCTTCGGTATCGGCTGAGCGCCGGTTCCTCGACAGGATGGCTTTCCGACAGGACGGGCGGCGCGCGAACGCGCCGCTTCGGGCTCGGGCCCAACCGAATGGGCCCGCTGACGGAGCCAGCCGCTTCAGGTCAGCAGCGCGCCGATCTTCTCGGCAGCGCGCGTGGCCAGACCCATGATGGTGATCTGCGGGTTCACGCCCAAGGGGCCACTCACCACGCTGCCGTCGACCACGAACAGGCCCGGCACGTCGTGGCTCTGGTGATTGGTATCCACCACACCGTCACGCGGGTTCTTGCTCATGCGGCAGGTGCCGAGCGGATGGTAGCTGGTGAGCAGCAGCTCGCTGGCCTTCAGCTTGCGCTGACGGAACGTCTCGAGCCCTTCCCTTCCGCGGATGGTGACGGGGCTGAGCAGACCCGGATAGACTTCCTGGGCACCGGCGGCCAGCAGGATCTCGGCGCAGCGCACCAGCGCGCGGTGACTGCGGGCTACGTCTTCGCTGGTGAAGTTGTAGGTCACGAGCGGCTTGCCGAGCGGCCCGACGCGGACCCGACCCTTCGACGAATCGCTGATCATGTAGCCGACGCCACCGAGGTGGTCGGTCTTCTCGAGCAGCGACATGAGCCGCCGACCGACGAACGGCAGGAGCGGAGGCGCCATGTGGGGATCGGGAGAGGCCGACAGCAGCATCATGCCGTCGTTCAGGAACTGATGGGAAAAGTCGGCCTGCGGGATGTAGTTGCCGCCCTGCACCAGTTCGTCGAACAGTCCGATGACCGGGCCCGACGGGTGGACGGTGAGGTTCTTGCCCACCTGCCCGCTGGAGTTGGCGAGGCCTTGGGAGAGCAAGAACAGCGGCGACGACAGCGAACCCGCCGCCAAGATCACGGCACGCCCCTTCACACGCACGCGCTTGGGGCCGCGAGTCGAGGCAACCTCGTCGCGCGAGCGGGTCAGGGCGACGCCCTCGATGCCCACGGCGCGCCCGCCTTCCATCAGCAGTTTGTCGGCGCGCATGCCGGTGAGCAGGAACGCACCCCGCGCGAAGGCGTCGGGCAGATAGGAGATGTTGGTGGAGCGGCGCGCGTCCGTGCGGCAGCCATTGTCACAGAAGCCCTCGCCGCGGCAGCCCGGGGCGTTGCGGCGGATGACGTCGTGGTGCCAGCCGAGCGCTTCGGTTCCGCGCACGAAGATGTCGTGGATGGGGCCCGTGTAGCGGGTGTCGGCGGGCTCGACTTGCAGAATGGTTTCGGTGCGGTCGAAGTAGGGGGCCAAGGCGTCGCTCGAGAATTCGTCGCTGCCGAACTCTTCGCACCAGCGATCGGTCACCCAGGCGGGCGGACGGAACGACGAGCCGCCGTTCACGGCCGTCGAACCGCCGACCAAGCGGCCTTGCGGGATCAAGAGCGGGGCGTTCCCCAGCGTCATGACGTTCCGGTAGAGGTGCTCGAGCGTCCAGACGAAGTTGCCTTCGAAGTCGTTGCGGCGACGGTGTTCGCCTTCTTCGACGAAGACGACCGCCAAGCCTTGCTCGGCGAGGTGACGGCCGACCACGGCGCCACCGGCGCCCGTACCAATCACGACGACGTCACACTCCAGCTCTTCGGCGTCGTCGAAGTCCTCGGCGCGCACGATCTGCTCGAGCCAGCGCGGCTGTTCGATGTTCTCGATCACACCCAGGCGATGGCGGAGCGCGCCTCGCATGTCGGTGCGATCGAAGTGGGTGATCTTGTAGACCGATGCCACGGCGTTGACCGCCGAGCCGAGCAGCGGGTGTTCTGCCCAGCGGGCCACGAGCTCTTCGGCCTCTTGGTCCGACAGATCTTCGAGCGCCTTACCCGTGAACAGTCGGGCAGCCTGGGCCAGGGCGCGCTGGGCGGCGGCCCAGGGCTTCTTGGCCTCGGGCAACATGTTCCCGATGAAGCCTTCGGTGAAACGAACGGTTTGCTCGTCGGCGCCCTGCATCTTGTCGGTCGAGGGCAGGATGGCGCGAGCCAGCGCGATGGCGGAGCGGCGCTCGCGGTCGTTCATCGGCCGCTTCAACAAGGAAGATTGCATGGGCGGCCGAAACCAACCAAACGGCCGGGGTGCGGTCAAACCGAAAAGGCTCGACCGACACGCTGGAAGGCGGAAATTCCAGCCTGGTCAGCAAACCATCAGCGGATCGGGCGGATCTTCTGCTCGGTCAGCTCGATGGCTGCGCCAGTGAGCGCGCCTGCGAAGGACGGGACGCACGCGCCGCTGGGCGCGAGCCAACCGACGATTCCCAGTCCGAGGCGACGGACGAGGCGTTCGGGTGGTTCGGGCGTGAAGCGTGTGGGCACGGGCGCGCCGTCCAGATGGAACAGCAGCGAGTGGAGCGCGCGCTCGTCGAGCCCAGCGGTGCGCGCGAAGCCCAGCATCAACTCGAAGTCGCCTCGCTTGCGCAGCTCGCTGGCTTCTTGTCGGCCGAGCTCGCGCGGCTCGATGCGGGTCTGGGCCGTCGACCAGGCCTCGGCCAAGGCCTCGGCGGTGGCGCGCAGCTGCGGCGCGCCGCGTGGGTAGCAGAGTGCTCCCGACAGGCCGCTGACGGCGCGCGCCGTGGGGACCGTGGTGCGCTGGTAGCCCAGCGCGTCGAGCGCGCGACTGGGCGTGGCCTCGAGCGCGGCGGTCAGGACGCCGGGGGCGGCCAGGCGCCCGAGCTTGCGGCCGGGTCGCACGTAGACGAAGCCGAGCGGCGCGAGCCGGAAGGGCACGGTCGCGGCCCGCTTCTGGTAGAGCCCATCGCCGAGCCAACCGAGCTCGCTGCGACCGCTCTCGAAGGCTCGCAGACACTCCGACAGCTCGCTGCACTCGATGCCCACAGCGTCCAAGTAGGAGCCGCCACGCGCGGCGTTGACGTTGCGGAGCAGCTCGAGAGAAGTGCCGCTCCGGTTGGCGACGAAGGCGCCGTGACCATCGGGTCGACCCGCGTCGAAGTCGCTCGGCACCAGCGCGAAGCGAGACGAAGCGAGGCGCTGGGCCAGCTCGAGCGCCGGGGTCAGCGGGAAGGACAGCACGTCGCTGCTCTCGCGGCGGACGGGGCCGAGTGCTGGTAGCCAAGGCTGCGCGCGCTCGGCGCGAGTGAGCGAGGCGACTGCGTCTGCGGCATCGAGCAGCTTGCCGCGCGCGCTGTGGAGTTCGGGGCGCAGGCGCAGGTGCAGGCGACCGCGACGCTCCTCGGGCAGCTCGGCGGCCAAGGTGGGGTACGGCTGTCCACGCCCGTCGAGCGCGAACAAGCTCTCGAACAAGTTGCCGCCGAGCAGGGCTGCGCCCAGATCGTCGGCCTCGTGTGGATCGAGGCGCTCCGCATCGAGCGGCAGGGACAGCTGGAGTCGCCCCCCGTAGGGCTCGCGCGCGACGGCGGCTGCGGAGCGGGGAGCCAACTGAGCGAGCATCCAGGCCAGCCCCGAAGCGAGCAGCTGGCGCCGGCTCGGCGAGCTCACGAAAGCACCCAGATGCGATCGGCGCTCGCTGCCACGACGGTGAGGGGGTTCTCTCCTTCGAAGGGGCAGACGGCGACAGCGCGGATGTGGGGCAGCGGTAGCTCGAAACGGGGCTGGGGGCCTGCGTCGGTCAGGGTGTGCACGCGCAGGACGTCGCTCGCGCCGTCTTCGACGGGCGCCGAGCTGATCAGCTCGACGCTGCCGTCGCCATCCAGATCATCGAGCGCTATGGCGCTGCCGGCGTCGAGCGACCAGCTGCGATCGGCACCGAGCGGTGAGCGCACGTCGAGTCGGAGCGCCTCGCCACTGGCGGGCAACCAGGCCGAGTAGTGGAGCAGCACCCCATCGGCGCGGGCGAAGGAGCGCTCGAGGCGCAACCCTGCGGCCCCAGCGCGTGCGGCCCCAGCGCGCTCGGCAGCCGCGGGCCGTGCGCCGTCACAAGGGGCCGAGCCGGAGGCGATGCCGGTCGAGGTGAACGAGGCGCAGCGCGCGTTGCCGAGCGGCCAGCCGCGTGCAGCCTCGAGCTGGGGCGCCAGGCGCTGATCGAGCACGAGCAAGCGAGCGCGATCGCTCGAGCCGATCCAGGCCGTGCCCTCGTGGAGCACGGCCGTGATCAGGGGAGCGCGCAGGGGCGTGCCCGCGATGGGGCTGAGCTCGGACCAAGGGCGCCTGGCTGCCACCTGCAGCCGGCCTTGCTCGAAGCGACCGAGCGCCACCTCGCGCCGCCCCACCAACCACAGGACCGGCGCGCCGGCCTCGTCGTTGCCGCAAGCCAGCGCATGCACGTCGCCCGAGGGCGCCGGTACGCTGGCGCGCCGTTCGAACCAACCGCGTGGACGAGGCAAGTGACTGCGCACCTCGGCGTCGATGGGCGCCGCGAGCACCGCGTGCGCCAGAACGACTCCCTCGGGCGCTCGCGCACGCTGCCAGAAGTCTTTCGACCACTCGACCACGTCGGCGCTCACCACCAAGGTGCCGCCGTCGATCCGGGGAGCCAGGTAGAGCAGCGTGCGACCCAAGGTGCGCGCCGTTGCCCGCGCCTCCGCGCGGCTCAACGCCCGCGCCGACAGCGCCTGCATGGGTACGACAGCCGAGCCGATCGTGGCCCTCAGACGCTCGTGCAGGCGCTCGAGCTGAGCCGGTTCGGGCGCGGGCTCGAGGGTCGACTCGACGGGACCCACGACCACCCAGGCCGGGTGAGCCACCTGGAGTCGCTGCAGCTGGGCCGCGAGCGAGGCCAGGGTGCTTCGTGCTTCGGTCGCAGCGCTGGCGGATGCCGCGGCGCTGGCGGTCGTTGCGGGGCTAGAGGGTGCTGCAGTGCTGGAGGGCGCTGCCGTGCCCTTGGACGGTGCGGCGGGCGTTGCGCCTCCGCCCGGCGCGGCCTGCACGGCGCTCGCCGAGAGGGCGAGCGGCAGCGCGAGCAGCAGCCGAGCGACGGAGCGGCGCGATGTGGCCATGGTCTCAGTGGGGCGCGGCGGGTGCGGTGGGCCGCGGCAACTCCTCGATGGTGTAGCCGAGCTTCTCCAACCCGGGCGCCACCACGGCGCGATCGCCGGCGACGATCACCTGGTAGCGAGCAGGATCGCAGTAGGGGCGCGCGGCTTCGTTGGCGCGAGCCGTGCCGATGCCGCTCACCGCGCTGGGCCACTTTTGCCAGAAGTCCACCGGGCGTTCGTAGATGGGCAAGCTGGCGACCTGGGTCCCCATCTCGTCCACGCGCTCGAAGCGCAGCGGGTAGCCGAGCAGCAGACCGTCGACCGCTTCGTCGCGCTCTTGCTGGGTGAGTGGCCGCTCGCCACACACGGCGGCGAGCTCGCCGAGGATCTCCTGCACGCTGGCAGCCGTGACGTCACTCTTCACGTTGGCGACCACACCGAAGTAGCCGCCATGACGGTAACGACGGAACGTGCTGAACGCGCCGTAGGTGTAGCCCTTGTCCTCGCGCAGGTTCAGGTTGATGCGGCCCGTGAAGGCCTCGCCCACGGGACGGTTCATCACCATCTCGGCGAAGTAGTTGGGGTCACTCGACGAACCAGCGCGCGTGAGCACGGCCAAGGACGACTGAGCCGCGCCCGGGAAGGGCACCACGTAGGCGGTCTTGCTGGCCGTGGGCGCCTCGGCCTGGACCGGCCGGCTCTCGCGCTTGCCCTTCCAGTCGCCGAAGGCGCGGGCCACGGCGCGTTCGACACGACCGGCGTCGATGCCGCCCACGACGACCACATGACTGCCTTGTGCGACGTTGAAGGACTTGGCTCGTGCCTTCACGTCGGCCAGGGTGATGGCCGCGAGGCTGGCCTGAGTGCCCTCGGGCGGCGAACCGGCGTAACCCTTGCCGAAGAGCACCCTGTGGTAGGCCGCCGCGAGCTGGCTCTGCTGGCTGGAGCTACGGGCGATGGCCTGAGCTACGTGGTGATCGCGCCGGCGCGCGAACTCGGCTGCGTCCAAGCGCGGCCGCCGGATGATGTCGGCCAACAGATCGAGCGAGGCCTCGAAGTTCTCGCCGAGAGCGTTCATGGTGAGCAGCGCGTAGTCCACACCCGCGCTCGCCTGGTAATCGGTGGCCAGCGCGCCCAGCGCGTCGCTGAGCTTCAGCGCGTCGAGCTTGCCTGCTCCTTCGTCGAGCAGATCGGCCGTGAGCAGCGTCAGGCCCTCTTTCCCTGCCGGATCGGTGGAGGCACCCACCGGGACCACCACGTGGATGGAGACGAGCGCCGCGTCCGCTTGTTGCAGGTGCCAGACGCCCAGGCCATTGGGCAGCGTCTTGAATTGCACCGCGGGCGGAGCCCAGGGGCTCGCAGCCGAAGGCGCAGGCAGCTCGGCGTAGCGAGGATCGACGGAAGGCTGAACCGCTGCAGGCGGGGGCGGCGGAGGCTCGGCGGGTGGCGGAGGTTCCGCGCAGCCGCCAAGCAGGACAGCCGACAACGCAGCACCCGACAACGCGGCAGCGGAGACGACCGAGGCGCGAGCGAAGGCGGCTGACGGGCCCGACGCCGAGCGAACCGAACGGGAACGGAGGAATGGCTTCACGGGGTCACCTCACGGACGGCGGCGTCCTTCTTGCCGGGGATGAAATCGAGTCGGACCGAGCGATTGGGATCCAGGTAACGACGCGCGGTCTCCTGAATGCTCGCAGGCGTGGCCGTCACGTAGCGCGAGTAGTCTTGGGCCACGTAGTCGCCGCGGCCCGAGTGCAGGAAATAGGAGCCAATCAGGCTGGCCTTTTCGCCGATGCCTTCCACTCGGTGGAAGAAGTCCTTCTTGAACGAGTTGCGCGCCCGCGTCAGTTCGCTCTCGGTCGGCGGCGTGGCCAGCGCGGCGGCCAGCGCCTCGTCCAGTTCACGGGCCAATCGATCGACCGAAACACCCGGCGCGGCCGTCACCTCGATGACGTACATGCTCGAGAGCCGCAGCGACATTTGATAGGCGGTGATGTCCTTCGCCAACTTGCGGTCGTAGACCAGGCGGTGGAACAGCCGGCTGCTCTTGCCGTCGCTCAGCACGTTGGAGAGCAGATCCAGCTCGGCGTCACCTGGCGCGAAGAGCGCCGGGGTGTGCCAGGCCAAGTAGACGCGCGGTAGCTCCACGTCGTCCTCGGCCACCAAGTGCTTGCGTTGGGTGAGCACGGGGACGTCGGCCTTCGGGAGCGGTGCTCGAGTGCCGGCCGGAATGTCGCCGAAGTACTTCTCGATCAGCGACTTCATGGCGGGCACCTCGAAGTCGCCGGCCACGACCAGGGCCGCGTTGGCCGGGACGTAGTACTGGCGGAAGAAGGCGCGCACGTCGTCGAGAGTGGCCGCGCTCAGATCTTCGTGGGAGCCGATGGGCGTGTGGCGGTACGGGTGTCCGGGCGGGTAGAGGGCCTCGCTCAGGTACCAATGGTCCATGCCGTACGGGGTGACCTCGTAGCGCTGGCGCCGCTCGTTTTTCACGACCTCACGCTGGTTGTCGAGCTTCTCCTGGCTGAGCACGTCGGCCAGCGATCGCAGCCGATCGGACTCCATCCACAGCGGCAGCTCCGCGTACTGGCGCGGGACCTGCTCGTAGTAGTTGGTGCGGTCCTGGCTGGTCGTGCCGTTCACCTCGGCGCCGATGGGCTCGAATGGCGCGAAGTATTCGCTGTCGTGGTGCTTGGAGCCCTGGAACATCAGGTGCTCGAAGAGGTGCGCGAAGCCGGTGCGACCCGCGACCTCGTAGCTGGAGCCGACCAGGTACACGATCTCGGTGGCGACGATGGGGACCCGGTGGTCGGGGCTGAGCAGCACCGTGAGCCCCGAGCCGAGCTGGTACTGCTCGACCTCCAGGCGCGGAACGGGCGTTGCGGCGGGGCTTGGCTGGCTGGCCGCCGCCGGAGGGGAGGCGGAAGGGCTGGTGGACCGGCTGGTGGATGGAGTGGTGGACGGAGTGGTGGACGGAGTGGTGGGCTGGTCGCCACCAACGGCGAAGCGGGTCACGCCGAGTACTGCCAACGAGAGCCCCAGCGAGGGGCCCAGGATGCGATGACTCATGGCGAGGCACGCTCGTTCAGAGCGCGGGCGATGTCAAAGTCGCGCGGCCCCTTCGGAGGGCGACATCGGCCGCCGCTCTTTCTGCGGCTGCTTACTCCGCGGCGATGACGTCGTAGACCGAGCCGTATTCGACCACCGGCAGGGGGCGGCCGACCGATTCGACGATCTCGCGAATCGCCGGAACACAGCCGCCACAGCAGGTCCCAGCGCCCGTTGCACGGCCCACCTGGCCCACGGTCTGAGCGCCACCGAGGACTTGCTCCCGGATTTTGCGGTCGTGGACGGCGCGGCAGTGGCAGATGAGCATGGCGGGCTGGGTCGGTTGGGGGGCGGTCGGAACCGACGCCGAACTTGTATCAGATTGAAAACGACATTCAATATCAGAAAATAGTCAGGGGATCTCGATAGATAGCCGGAAGTCCTCCTGGCGGGTCGGTCGGAACGAGCAAAAGGGAATCGTTCGCAGTGTGAGCTCGGGTGGGCTGGCACCCTCCTGGAGGGGGCCACTCGGAGGGCTCGGGGCCGAGCATGGGTGACTCACGAGGCCGATCCCACGCTGGGGGGGCCGATATCCCGGACCTCGAGGAGTGACCCGGCGACGGTGGGTCGCCGAGGGGCCGACTCAGGTCGTGCTCGGGGTCCGAGTGGGCGCATCGAGAGTCGCGTTTCGAACGACAATCATGAGCCAATCGTTTGTGCACGAGGTCTCGCGATTCATTCGTCGATCGATGGCGCGCCGTATCGACACACGTCGGATCGCTCGAGCGGCGCGGGCCCGATGCAGGCAATGAAAACGAATGTCGCTAGCGTGACCGTGCGCGTTGCGCGAGCCAATTTCTGCTGGGTTCCCGCTGTGAGCTGGGGTAGACCAGAAGCATGAAGGGCGACGTCAAAGTCATCGAGCTGCTGAATGAAGTGCTGACCGCCGAGCTCACGGCCATCAATCAGTATTTCATTCACGCCAAGATGCTCAAGAATTGGGGCTACAAGCGCCTCGCCGACTACAAGCGCAAGGAGTCGATCGAGGAGATGCGCCACGCCGATGAGGTGATCGATCGGATCTTGTACCTGGAAGGCGTGCCCAACATGCAGCGCCTCAATCCGGTGAAGGTCGGCGAGGACATCCTGGAAATTCACACCGTGGATCTCGCGCTCGAGGTCGAGGCCGTTTCACGCCTCAACCGCGCCATCGCAGCGGCGACCGCCGCAGCGGACAACGGCTCACGCGCGCTGTTCGAGAAGATCCTCAAGGAAGAAGAAGAAGCCGTGGATTGGCTCGAGGCTCACCTCGCGATGATCCAGGAGCTGGGCAAGGAGCGCTACCTCGCCCAGATGATCGGCGACATCTCCTGAGACATGCCGCAACCACGCTGCTCCTCGCGAGTGGAGCAGCCGCCCGGGCCCGCACTTGAGCGCCGCTCGGTTTGCCCGGAAGTCGCGAGCAAACAGGGCCTCCTCGAAAGGTGAGGAGGCCCTGTTTGCTTGCTCCGGCCCATCGTGCTGCACGAGCGGCGCTCTTTCTTTGCTCGTTTGGTCGCACCAAACGGTTTGCCTCGCGGCAAACGGTTTGGTGCTCCAGCGGGCCCGAGTCGTTTCATGGCCTCGACACTTGGCTGCGCTGGCCAACGACAGCGCGCTGGCCAACGAGCAACGCGACGTCAACGCGCAACGCGCAACGCGACGTCAACGAGTGACGCGACGTCAGCGAGTGACGCGACCTCAGCGCTTGGCCGCGATGGCCAGTGACACCTCGACCTGGGTCAGCAGCTTCTTGGCCCGAGCGGGTCCGAGGCTGACCACCAGCTCGCGGAACTGACTCTCCAGGCGACCTCGGCTGCCCTTCAGGGTCTTCTTGCCTTCACGGGCCATCAGGGAGCGTGCGGCCTTGTTCGCAGCCGAGCGGATGTTGTGCACGTAAGCCTTGGAGATCACCATCGACAGGACTGCCGCGCGATCGACCACTTCACTTGCAGCCATGCTGCGCGGCAGCGAGCGGACGAATGCCGCCTTGTCACCCTGCCTCACCGTGGGCGGCAGAGCCCCGACCGTCGCGCGAGAGCTCGGCGCCTTGCGCGCCACTTTCTTGCTCTTCTTTTTGGTTGCCATGGTTCGTCTTTCCTTCGTTCATCAGGTTCTCATCACCCGGTTTCCACCGGGCCCACCCCCACCTGCCGGGTCGAATCTCCGCGGCGCCTCACGCATTATGATTCTAGGATGAAGGGTGTCCAGGAGAGGTCTTGGTGATATCCGCCTACACCCCAGTGTCGTGAGAGCTGCGAGAAGGCCGCAATTCGAGCGGCTGTGAGCGGTCAGCGAGAGCGCCTCGCCATGTGTGCGCTGGCGCGGCCGCCTGTTCGTCCGAGTCGAGACGAGGTGCCAAGCGGGAAAAAGTCTTCGGAAATTCGTAGGTTCCCGTCTCACGTGAGTAATTTGTGCGCGGCCGGTCCGCAGCGGTCCCGAGCGGAGGGTCCAGCTGCTACTGAAAGAACTGGAACCGCGAGGCGACGAGTGGAAGACGGGCCGGCCCCGAAAAGCCAGGCAACGAATCGTTCGTGGATCGAAAAATGGGGAGTGCGTGGGTCTCATGAAGCGCTACGACTGGGCCATTCGTGATGCGACGGTCTACGACGGGAGCGGCAGCGCGCCGTTCGTCGCCGACGTGGCACTGTGCGGCCAGCGGATCGAAGCGATTGGGGTCGGCCTGGGACTGGCGGCCAACGAGCTGTCGGCCCGTCGTAAGGCCCTGTCGCCCGGTTTCGTGGATGTTCATTCTCACGACGACTTCGCTGCGCTCTTGCAGCCCGAACTCGGGTTCAAGCTGCTCCAAGGAGTGACGAGCGAGGTCGTGGGAAACTGCGGGATCGGTGCGGCGCCGCGTCGCGGGGCCGGCGACTGGCTGGAGCGGATGCACCCGGGACGTCAGCTACCTGACTACGACGGCTACCGTGGGTACCTGGCGCGCTTGGACGAAGCGGGCCCCTCGCTCAATCTCGCAGTGCTGGCTGGTCACGGAGCTCTGCGGGCCGCAGCGGCACCTTCGAGCAAGGGGCCGCTTTCCGCTGGGGAAATGAGCGAGCTCGAAGGACTGTTGGACGAGGCCTTGGACGCTGGGGTCGTTGGCCTCAGCAGTGGGCTCATTTACGAGCCGGGGCGCTACGCCGATGAGCGAGAGCTCAGCCAACTCTGTCGCCGGCTGGTGCCGCGGGCTCCCGTGTACGCGACGCACCTGCGCAACGAAGCAGATCGCTTGCTGAATGCGGTCGACGAAGCATTGCGTGTGGCCGAAGAGGCCGGCGTTGGCTTGCAGCTCTCCCATCACAAGGCCCACGGCCGGAACAACTGGGGGCGCGTGCGGGAATCATTGGCGCGCGTCGATGCCGCCGTCGCGCGGGGCGCGGACGTGTGGCTCGACCAATACCCCTACACGGCGGGGAGCACGATTCTGCGCGCCATCGTCGAGATCGACGCGTTCACCAACACCTCGCGCCTGGGCACCCTTTCGCCCGATGATCTCGTGCTGTCGAGCGTCGTCGACCACCCCGAACTCGAGGGGCGCTCGCTCGCCCATTGCATGGCCGACTGGGGCGTCGACGTCCAAGTCGCCGCCGAGCGCGTGCTCGCCCTCGACGACCAAGCATGGGTGATCGTGCACGCGATGAGCGAAGACGACGTGCGCACGGTGATGCGTCACCCGCGCACGCTCTTCGGTAGTGATGGGATCCCGAGCAGCGAAGGCAAGCCGCACCCGCGGCTGTGGGGGACGTTCGCGCGTTTGCTGGGACACTACGTGCGCGAGCAGGGCGTCCTGCCCATCGAGCGCATGATCGAGCGCATGACCCGACTCCCTTGCGAGCGCTTCGGTCTGAAGCAGCGTGGCCGCATCGAGGTGGGGGCCTACGCCGATCTGGTGCTGTTCGATCCGGCGCAGATCGCCGCTCGGGCCAGCTACGACGAGCCGCGCACACCGCCGCTCGGTATCGAGGCGGTGTGGGTGAATGGCGCGCTCTCCGCTCGGGATGGGGAGCTCACCGGGCGCCGCGCGGGCCAGGCCCTGCGCAGCGGCGGCTGAGCAGGGCAACCGAGCGATCCGGCAGATCGGTAGGGCAGCTCAGTGATTGCGGGCCATGAGACCGAGCAGCTCGAACTGCGAGCGCACGTTCAGCTTGCGGTAGATGGCCTTCAAGTGATTGCGCACCGTGTGCGTGCTGATGATCAGATCGCTGGCGATGTCCTTGACCCGTCGGCCCGAGCCCAGGGCTTCGACAATCTCCCGCTCGCGCAGGCTCAGGCGCTGTCCGTGTGCGTCGCCCAGATCGAGCGAGCGTGAGCGTGACGATGGCGGGGCCTCGGTCGGCGTGCGGCTCGAAGACGGCACGCCCAGTCCTTCCAGATCACCGGCCCGCAGGAGCGCCAAGGCTGCCTGTTGCTGCCGTGCTGCTGCCCAGACGGTGTCGCGTGCTTCGATTCGACGGGCTTCGCTGACGGCTTGACGCAGCACGGTGTTCAGTTGGGTTGCGTCGATGGGAGCGGGGACGATGCGGTACACCTCCGCGCGGTTGACCGCGTCGAGCGGCACCTGCTGAGGCTGCGAGTCCAGAATCAGTACGCGCACCACGAGGGGGTGAGCGGTTCGAACGCTGGCCAGGAAGTTCGCCCCACCTTGGGGCAGGCTGTCGGTGGCTACGACGACGCTGGTCTCCTCCAGCTGCTGCCAGGCGTCGGGGATGCTCTCGGCGCGGCGCAACTCGTAGGGCTCTCCTCGGAGGATGGTGCGGATGGGGCCGAACGCCTCAGCGGAGAGGCCAACGAAAAGTACGGGGCGGTTCATCGTGAATCCTGTGCGGCGGGTCGCGGCGGGCGCTCGGCGGCGCGCTGGGCGGGGGTCAGGCCACGCCTCCAGCGAACGAACGGCCCTCCTGCGCGAGACTTAACCCTCGGCGCACTGCCTTTTTTCGATCCGGATGGTGACGACGACGTGTCGCACACCCCGAGCAACGCAGCGGCGAGGCTCGATCGAGCGGTCGAACGGCCCCCGAAGCGGGAGCCGGTCAGTATCGCTTGCCTTTTCTTTGCCCGGGTCCGCCGCGACGCAGGGCGCGACCGTCGGCTACGCGCAGCTCGTCTGCCAAGCTGCGGTAGCTATCCAAACGGTCCGTTGCCAATCGACCTTCGCGGACGGCGATTTCGACGGCGCAGCCGGGCTCACCCGCGTGACGACAGTCACGGAACCTGCAGTCGGCTGCGAGCTCGACGATGTCCTCGAAGGCCGACAGATCGGCGTCGCCGGAGTCGCCGACGGCAAATTCGCGCATGCCGGGCGTGTCGATGAGCAGCCAACCACCGGGAGTCACGAACAGTTCTCGGTGTGTGGTGGTGTGCCGACCGCGGGCATCGCGTTGGCGTTCGGCCGACGTGCGCTGGGCGTCTCGACCGACGAGTTGGTTCACCAAAGTCGATTTACCAACACCCGAGAGGCCGACGAACCCGAGCGTCTGGCCGGGTTCCAGGTAGGCCGCCAGGGCGTCGAGTCCGTTCTTGCTCATCGCGTCGGTGACGACGACCGGAACGCCGTGGAGTCGCTCGGCCAGCTCGGCCGCGCGAGCTGGCGCGTCGGCAACCAAGTCGGCCTTGTGCAGAACGACCAACGGCTCGGCGCCGCCCTTGCGGGTCGCCGTCAGGTAGCGCTCGATCCGGCGCGGGTTGAGACTGCGGATGGCGACGGCCTGCTGCACTCCGGGCGCGGCGAAGGCCGCCACGATGGCGACGCGATCGACGTTGGACACCACGAGCTGGCGAACACCGGCGCGCGCGACCGCTCCACGAGCCAGCACGGTGCGCCGCTCCAGCACGTGCTCGATGATTGGTGCGCCGTCATCGGGCGGGAAACGCACCGCGACCCAATCACCGATCGTGGGCTGAGCTTCGTCGAAAGCGACATCGTCCCCGGCCCAGCGCTTGCCGGCCAAGACGGCTCGGCGAGCCAGATCGACACCCACCACGTCCCACTCGCGCCGGTGCTGTCCCGTCACGCGCGCCGGCCGCAGGTGGTCCGGCAACTGGGCCATCTGCTCGGCAAAGAAGGGCGAGTACCCCAGGGCGAGCAAGTCGGGATGCAACGGCTCCTCATGGGCGGCAGGCGCCCGCCTGTCAACTTGCCGAGAGGGGGGGCCTCGGGCAGCCTCGGTCCGTGAACGACAGGAGCGCGCTGCTCGTCTCGCTGACTGCGGCACTTCGTGGCAACGGCCTCGGACCTGCCTGGGGCTCCGGCCGCTGGGCAAGGCCGCTCGCAGACGACCATCGCCGCGCGCTGCTCGAGCTCATCGAACGGGGCCAGGAGGCCTTCGCGCGCCATCACTTCGTGCCCGGTCATTTCACGGCCAGTGCTTTCGTGCTCTCACCCGACGGGGCCGAACTGCTGCTGATCCGCCACGCCAAGCTGGGCCTTTGGCTACAGCCCGGCGGTCACATCGAGCCCGATGATGCCGATCTGACTGCCGCGGCGCTGCGCGAGCTGCGCGAGGAGACCTCGGTCGTCGAGGCGACCTTGCTCGAGCCGCACTTCGACGTCGACGTGCACGTCATCCCTGCGTTCGGCGAGCAGCCCGCCCACCTGCACCACGACGTACGCATTCTGCTGCGCGCTTCGACCCGCGAGATCGCGCAGGGGGACGACGCGCTCGACGCCGCCTGGTTCCCGCTGTCCCTCTTGGCCACGGGCAGCGGCCCCCTCGGTGCTGGGCTGGGCACGGACGAGAGCGTGCGGCGCGTGGCGCGACACCTGGCCGCGATCCCGCTCGAGATCCGGCTCGATGAGCGGCCCGAGACCCCACGCGCCTCCCAGCTCGACAACGGCAACCAGAACGACTCGAATCGCCGCCGTGAAGGAAATCAGGCTCCCTGACTCGCTCGCCGTGGGCCTCGCCAGCGGCCACCCCTGGGTCTACCGCGATCACGTCGGTGACGTGAACGAGAAGACGGGCAGCTGGGTGCGGGTGCGCGCTGCCTCGTTCAGCGCCTACGGCCTGTGGGACGCCGAGTCGGCCATCGCCGTGCGCATCTTCTCGACCGAGGGAGTCCCGGACGAAGCCTGGCTGAGGGCGCGTGTGGCCGACGCCTGGGCGCTGCGCGAACCAGTACGGCGTGCGGGTGTCACCGGCTATCGCCTGCTGTTCGGTGAGGCCGATCAGCTGCCTGGTATCGTGGTCGATCTCTACGATCGGGTCGCCGTGATGGTCACCTATTCCAAGGCGCTCGGGGCGCTCCTGCCGGCCATTGCCCGAGCGGTGCAGGACATCGCCGGTGCCACCAGCGTGGTGCGTCGCACGAAGGACGACGATGGCGTTCGCCTCACGCTGCTGTGCGGCGAGCCGCCGCCCGACACGGTCGTGATCCACGAAGGTGCGATGAAGCTGCAGGCCGAGCTGCTCGCCGGGCAGAAGACCGGGCTCTTCTTCGATCACCGCGACAACCGTCGCTACGTGGGGGAGCGAGCGGCCGGGGCCCGTGTTCTGAACCTGTTCTCGTACACCGGAGGTTTTTCGGTGGCAGCGGCGCTCGGTGGCGCCCAGCACGTAGTCAGCGTCGACAGCGCGGCCCCGGCCATTGCGGCCTGCGCCCGCAATTTCGAGCTGAACGGCCTCGACCTCTCGTTGCACACCGGCTTGGCCGTCGACGCCTTCGATTGGCTCGAGCGCGCGGCAGGTCAGGGGCAGCGTTTCGATCTGGTCGTCTGCGATCCGCCGAGCTTCGCCAAGAGCCGCGATCAACTTCGTCAGGCGGAGCGCGCCTACACGCGCCTGCTCACTCTGGCGCTGAAGGTGACCGAGCCGGGGGGGATGCTGTGCGCCGCGTCGTGCACCTCACAGGTGGGGCCAGCGCTCTTCCGCAGACTGTTGGTCGACGCCGCACGCAAGGCGCGCGTACGTTTCCAGATCGTGCGCGACATCGGTCAGCCAGACGATCATCCGGTGCTGGTCGCGCACGAAGAAGGTCGTTACCTGAAGTTCGTGGCAGGCCGCGTCTTGCCGCGGGTGTGAAGCTCCGGCGTACCGGAGCGACGGGAATCAGTCGGGCAGGAAATCCCGACGGGTCGCCAACGTGATCAGTTTGACGCCGGCGGCCTCGATGGCCTCGCGGCCACCCTCCAGCCGATCGACCAGCGCCACGATGCCGGCCACTTCGCATCCGGCCTCACGCAGCACGTCGAGTGCCTTGAGGCTGGAACCACCGGTCGTGACGACGTCTTCGAGCAGCGCCACGCGCAGACCGGGGCGGAGCGCGCGGTCGCCCTCGATGCGCTTCGCCGAGCCGTGGTCCTTGCGCTCCTTGCGGACGTAGAGCGCAGGGAGCGGGCGACCCTTCTGGAAGCTGACCAGCGAAACGGCCGAAGCCAGCGGGCAGCCACCCAGCTCCACGCCACCGACGGCCTCGACCGGCCCCGGGCCGGCCAGCTCGTTCAGGGCCTCGAACATCAGCTCGCCGACCAGAGCGTGGCCCTCGGCCGTGAGGATCGTCTGCTTGCAGTCGATGAAGAAGTCGCTCTCTCGTCCGGAGGCGAGGATGACGCGCTTCTTCTGGAAGCTGAGGTCACGGAGCAGATCGATGAGGCGAGTGCGCGAGTCGGTCATGGGCTGGAGGAAGGTCGGGCGGAAAAGGTCGGTTCGCAGAGGAGGTCGGTTCGCAGATGAACAGCGGCTCAGTCTCGGCGATGGCCGTGTGAGCCCTTCACGAACGTGGGGATGGAGGGCAGGCGCTGGGCGGCGGTCCCCGACGGGGAGCTCTGCGTGGAGCGTGAGCCCTGTGTGGAGCGTGAGCCCTGCGGCGAGAGAGAGCCCTGCGTGGAGCGTGAGCCCTGCGCCGGTGCAGCCGGTTGGCGCGGCTCCACGGCGCGCGTGCTCGGCGCGCTCGCGCTGGATGCGACGGGACCGGTCGAGGCAGCTGCGGGGCCGTTCCCAGCGTTCGGAGCCGCAGTGTTCAAAGCCGCAGTGTTCGAGCCAGGAGTGCTCGGGCCAGCAGTGTTCGCGCCAGCAGAGCCACCGCCGCGTCGCCGCTTGCGTCGTCGGCGCCCGGCTGACTCCTGCTCGTCCGAGGCCTCGCGCCCAGGGGCGGTCGCAGCGCTCGCAGGTCCGGGCTGGGTCGGACGCGGCTGGCGTTCGAGCGGGGCTGCGGCGGCTCCCGAGTTGCCGGCTACCGCCGCGCGCGGGCTCGGAGCGTCCTCTTCCTCGCTCGCTTCGGCGGTACCGCCCGTGCGCAGGTGACCCCGCACGCGCGCGCCCGCTTCGATCGAAACACGAGGCGCCACGATGTGACCCTCGACGTCGCCGCTCTGGCCGATGCTGACGCCGTCGTCGGCGACCAAATCACCGCGGACCTCGCCCTGGACACCGATCTGAATGGCCTCGATCTTGCCGAGCACGACACCACCGCGCGCCACGAGCACACGCCCGCGCACGTTCACGTTGCCCTGCACCTTGCCGCGTACTTCCAGATCGCCCTGGCCGCGCACGTTGCCGAGGACGAGGGTGTCCTCGCCCAACACGGACGACAGCCGAGCGCCTCGCTCGTCGCTCATTCGCCCATCTCCATGTCGACCTTGCCGCGGAAGCTGGCGCCGTCGGCGATGGTGAGGCGCGGCGCCCGCACGTTGCCGGTGAGCCGAGCGCCAGCCAGCAGGTCGACGCGTTCGCTGGCCTCGACGTTGCCGGCGACGGCGCCGGCGACGGTGACGCGCAGACCGCTCACGTCCGAAGCAACCGAGCTGCCAGGTCCCAGATCGACCGTGCCGCGCGCGTCCACGCGCCCCAGCACGGTGCCGTCTACCCGCACGCTGCCGTCGCTCTTCAAGTTGCCGTCGATGGTGAGGCCCGCACCGAGGAGGGTGTCTGCCAAGTGCACTCCAATCCTATTGTTTGGACTCGATACCGAGGCTCGTGCCGCGTAGGGGCACAGCGCAGCTCGGCCGAGCCGGCGCAGGCTAGAGCGAGCGACGGTTCGCCGCCAGGCGCCCGATTTATCGCGACAAACCAGCAAGTAGCAGATCCGGTAGGGCCGCCGGGCCGCGTGACGAGGACCTGCATTTCGCGGGGCCATCAGTTTTTCTGTGCTGCCCATCATTCGGATTGATGAGCGCAGCCCCGAGCCGCCGCGGGCGCCCGGCGGCGCTGCACTTGCGCGGCCTCAATCGGGGGTTATGTTGCGCGGGCTATGGCGAGCGAAAAAGTCCAGGTGTTCAACGACCTCAACTTCGAGCAGGAAGTGCTCAAGTCCGACAAGCCCGTGCTGGTCGACTTCACCGCGAGCTGGTGCGGTCCCTGCCGCGCGCTCGCTCCGATCATCGATCAGGTGGCGGCCGAGCTCGACGGCGAAGCCATCGTCGGCAAGCTCGACATCGATGACGCTCCGCTCACGGCCGGCAAGTACGGCGTGCGTGGCGTGCCCACGGTGATGGTGTTCAAGAACGGTCAGCGCGCCGAGCAGCACGTCGGCCTCACCACCAAGAACAAGCTGCTCGATCTCGTGCGCGCCTGAGCGGCGCGCGGGAGTGCGTGAGTCGTAGAGTCGTACGCCGAGGCAGAGTGATGGAGCGCGCCCCCCGGGGCATGCTCACGCTCTGCCTCTTTGCGCTCGGAGCCGTCGGGTCGGCGGCCACGCTCGGTGGCTGCGGCGCTGGTGAAGGCTCGGCCGGTGGTGCCGAGCATCCCGGACCGGGGCCCGCGCTACCGCCACCCCCATCGACCTGGGTCTTTCACCCACGCACCGCGGCTCAGTTGGCCGCCACGTTGGCGTTGCCCGAGGGGCGGCGGCTCGAGGTCGATCGGGCTGGCAACCGCTGGTTGGTAGGGGCTGACGGCCAGGTCGAGGCGAGCGCCTACGGTGCGCCGGAGGCGTTGGTGGGCGTGCTGCCCGAAGGCAACGGCGTCGCCGTGCTCGGTGAGTCCGGTGCGGTCTACTGGTCGTCGCGCTGGCTCGGACCGTTCGAGGTGACGAGACGCCCTCCTCGGCCGTTCGTGCGGGCGGCGGCAGGTGGCAAGCGGCTGCTCGGAGTGAGCGAAGCGGGGCAGCTCTTCGCTTCGGAAGACGCGGGCCAAGGGTGGACGCAGCTCGCGCTGCCGACCCACGTGACCGACGTGGTGCTCGACGCCGAGGGGACGGCGCTGGTGCTGGGCACCCCGGAGCGCTGGTTCCGGCGTCAGGCGGCTGCTGCCGACTTCGTGGCGCTGCCCTGGAGCAGCGTGGGGCCGCTCGCGCTCGGGCGCACGGCGCGCGGCGGCATTCGCGTCGATGGTCTGCTCGCGCACTACCTGCTCGAGGGTGATCGTCTGACGCGGGACGATTCGCCTGCACCTGCGCTGCCGAGCCGCCCGCAGCCGCCTTTCGTCGATGCGCAGACCTTCGTCAGTGGGCGCGCCGCTTGGTCGGGCGAAGAGGTCGTGGTGTTCGAAGAGGGCAAGGGCAGTGGCGCTCCGCAAAAGCTCTTGCGCGGTGCGTTCTCGGGCCCGCTGACCAGCCAGGAACTCGGCAAGACGTTCGCTGGCTGTGGGCGCGCGCGTTTGGCCCTCGGAGGCAGCTGGCTGCACGTGGTGTGCGCCGATCCGCGGAGCTCGGGTGTATCGCCGCGATTGCTCCTTTGGAGCAGCGCGGACGGTGGCCACACGTTCACGCCGCGGTCGCTGGCGCTACGCGGTACGATCCAGAACTTGGTGCTCGCCGCGAGCGAGCGTGGCGATCTGGCCTTCGCCGGAGTTTGCCCGGCCGAGACGACCGATGCGGGTTGTCAGCCGCGCGATGTGCAGCTGCTGCGCGCCGGGGGCTCGAGGCTGGAGCCGCTGCCGTTCGTGGACACGGGGCGCCCGGCAGCGCTCGCGTTCTTCGCGCAGCGGTTGTGGGCGCTCGGGCGCCGAGTGAAGGACGCGCACCTGACGCTGCAGGGCGTGGAGGGTTGGGCCGAAGCGCCCCGAGGGGCGACCGCGGCGGCGCGGCTGGTCGTTTGGTTCGACCTCGAACGCGAGACGGCCTTGCCGGTCGACGGCAGTGCCGGGAGCGTCGAGCTCGCCCCGGGAGCCGACGCGCTGGGTGTGTCCGTGGGCCTCGCGGGCGGGCTCCACGTGGCGACGCTGAGCGCCCAAGGCGAATTGTTGGGCAATGGCTGGGCTCCTGCAGGTGCCGACGTGGTGTCGGGCGCGGGCGCGCACTGGTTGGCCATCGACCGTCGCTCTTCCAGCGCTTGGGAGAGCAACGACGGCGGCGTGGCTTGGCGGCGGGTCGAGTTGCCGCGAGCGCTCTGTTCGGGGCCCCCGGCGGCTCCGGGTCGCGCTTGCAGTGCGCCCTTGGTTTGTCGGGAGGCGGGCTGCCTGGTGGGCAGCGAACTGACGCGGATCGGCTGGGGTGGAGGCGAAGGGGGGACCAGCCCGACGTTGGCCAGTCCGGGCTCGTCGCCTGCCACGGCAGTCGAGCTGGTGGCACGCTGCGTCGACGTGGCGCCTCGTGAAGAGCTGCCGCAGCTCCACTGGCTCCCGGGGGCCTCGGAGGCCGCGCTCGGTGACGTGGCGTTCGCGGGCGTCGAGATCGATCAGGAGCACGCGGCGCTGTTGGCGCTGCACGCGCCGCTCGGCCAGAAGAAGTTGGTTCGGCGGCCGCTGCTCGAGCCGGTGGCCGAGCCCGAGCGTTATGCGCTCGCGGTGAGCCCGCAGGTGGAGGGAAGCGCCGCGTTGCGTTACCGCTTGCCGGACGGCGCGGCTGCCGACGGCAGGTTGACCGACGTCGAGGTGGCCTGGGACAGTCGGATCAGCGGAGTCCTGGGCAAAGGGCGGCTGGCCGGTGCGCAGCGCTCGGAGGCGGGAGATTTCGAGTCGCGCGGCGCGCGCAGCGCGCGCGCCAGGCCCGAGCTGTTGAGTGTCGCGGGGGACGGGCTCTACCTGCGCTTGCACGCTCAGCAGGCCAGCCAGGCCAGCTACTTCTTCCAGGGCGATCGGGTGCGCGTGGTGGCCGAGACCCGCTGGCCCGAGGGGCAGCAGGGCGAGCGCGAATTCCTGCAGTTCCGCGGGCACGACGTGCCCCTCTTGTGGCTGCGCGATGGGCGGGTGGTGCTCACCGCGTACGGAGGAGAGTTCCTGCCGTACTTGCTGTCGCCGCTCCAGCAGCGCGCCACCGTGCAATCGACGGGCATCGCCTACCGCGGCCAGGACGTCGGCTTACTCTCCATCTTGGCCGATCGGGCGGGGACCTACTGGTCGGCGCGAGTCTCGTTCGTGAACGAGCGCGGCGTAGCCGGTCCCGATGTGGCGGTGCCGCTCCTGCCCGACACGCGCGGGCGGATCCGAGCCTGCAGCGCCGAGGAACGAGCGAAGACGACCCGCGTGGTCGCGCCCGCGCAGCCGAGTGTGCCGCGGGAAGTTTCCCTCGAGCTACGCGGCGCGGAGCCCGAGCGGCTGCAGACGCGTCGGGCCGTCCTGCACGGTACGCCCGAAGATCCGTGCATCGCCGCCTACGAGGCCGAGCTGCCCGAATCGACGTCGCGCCTCGCGCGCCTCTTGTGGCTGCCGGGTGAGGGCAACGTCAGCTGGCTCTTCCGTCAGGAGCGTAGCTCGCGCGCCATGACGGTGCAGGCCCTCAGCTGTGCGGCGCCGTCAGCCGAGGCGCCAGACGTTCGCGCTCCAGCTCCAGGCGCCAACGCCGCAAGATGACGCCCACGATGGTGAGCAGGTGCCACGGCCGCAGCCCGCTGCGCTCCCCAGCGTAGACGGGGCGCACCGGAACCTCGACGATGTCGAGCCCTCGGCGCCCCAGCTGGATGAGCAGATCGTTCGGGTAACCGTAGCGCGGCCACATCGTCTGCAGATCCAGCTGACGCGCGGCGGCTGCGCTGAGCGCCGTGTAGCCGCACTGCGAGTCGTCGAAGGAGGCTCCGGCGAGCCAGCGCGTCAGGCGAGCCAAGAGCCAGCTGCCCAGGCGTCGGTGCCGCGGCATCAGGCGCGCGTCGGGATGCAGGAAGCGATTGCCCTTGGCGTAGGCCGCGCCTTGGTCGATGGCGTCGAGCAGCGCGGGCAGATCGGCCGGATCCATCTGCGCATCGCCGGCCATCACGACCAGCACCTGCGCGCCGCGTTCCAGTGCGCGCAGGTAACCGCTGGCGATCGCTGCCCCTACGCCGCGGTTCTGCTCGTGGCGCAGCAGTTCGAGCCGCGGCTCGGCGAGCGAACCGACGCGCTCGGCGGTGGCATCCGTGCTGGCGTCGTCCACCACCACGATGCCGCTCACCTCGGCCGGCACGGCGCGGATGGTGCGGACGATGCGTTCCTCTTCTTCGTGAGCGGGGATGACGACGAACACCCCTCGTGCCCTGCGCTCGGGGGCGGAGCCAAGCTGGCTGGGAACGGGCGCTTCGTCGCTCGGCTTCACGGTGGCCGCCGTAGCACGCCCCCGAATTCGGTGTTAACCAGGCCCCGTGTCGACGCCCCCCCGGCCTTCCCGCCTGCGCCCCCTGCTTTGGGGCGTCGCGGCGCTCCTGGCAGCGGGCCTGTGTGGCTACGTGATGGTGGCGACGCGCTTTCCCAGCGATCACACCCCCGAGGGCGCCTACCTGCGCGTCGCCAAGGCCGTCGGTCGCGACGCGCCCGAGGAGTTCTTTGCCTACCTCGAGGAGCCGGCGCAGCACGCCTGCTACTCGATCCGCGACTACCGCAAGAAGTCGCTGGAGCTCGCGCGCGCCAGCTATCCACCGGCCGAGTTCGCCAAGTTGGAGGCGCGTTGGGGCAAGCTGGCCGCCGCACCCGACGGCGCCGATGTCTTTGCCTGGTACGCGCGCGAGGAGGGGTGGCTGGTCCAGCTGCGCCGCGATCTCTCGGGCGTGGGCCGCGTGGAGCAGGCAGGGGAGCGCGGGACGGTGCAGACGGCGCGTGGCACGCGCTACTCGCTGCGCCGGCGCCCGAACGGGATCTGGGGCCTCACCGCCTTCACACCGACGTTGGTCGACGAGGCCGAGCGGGCCGCGCGCGATCATTCGTTGGTCGAGAGAGCCAGCCAGGACTACTCGCGCCGCCCGGGCGGCTGAGGCGATACGAGTCGGCTCAGGGTTTGCGAGGCGTGCCGAGCACGCGTACCTGGCCGTCGCGGTACTCGAGGACCTGCAGGGTCGCGCCCTGGTAATAGCGGGAAAGGCCGACGTCGATGCGCTGCACGCGCCCGTCGCAGGCCGCCGAAATGCCGCCTTCCTGCACGCTGTGGCCAACGACCATGCGTGCAGCGCCCAGCGCTTTCAGGGCTTCGTCCAACACGGCGCAGGCCGCCGAGTCCAGCTGCGCGCCTCCGTAGACGCGCGTCCACAGGGGCCCCTCGGGATCTTGCACCAAGCGGGGTGGCTGCGGGTTCGAGCCGCGCATCCACGCCGCCGTCTCCCGATTCAGTCGATCGAGTCCGCTCGTCACGTGGGGGGCGCGGATCCCGCCGTGCACGAACACCGTGTCGCCCACCTGGACCACGACGCGCCGCCGCGAGAGCCGCAGGGCCTCACCGCCGCCCGGTAGGAACGCGCCCGCGCGCCCCCTGGCCTCGCTCGGCCAGCGCTCGGCGAGCGCTGCGCGCGGCGTCACGTCGTCGAAGGCGCGGTAGCCCGCGGGCGTCACGTAACGGAAGTCCCCGAGCACGTTCATCGCCTCGTGATTGCCGTTCAAGACGTGGAGCGCGCCACCCGCGTCACGCGCCTCCCCCGCCACCCTCTCCAACAGATCGAGGATCCCGCGCTCGTCGTCGCCCCGATCGAGCTGATCGCCGGTCTGCACCACGACCAAATTTCCGCCGATCCAGTGGCCTTTCGCGTCGATCGCCCCGGCCAGCTCGAGCGCCTGCTGGGTGGCCGAAAGGTCGCCGTGCAAGTCACCGATGGCCACCCAGCGGGGTACGGCGGGCAGCGCGTACTCCTTGCTGGAAGGCGCGTTCCCGGAGGGCGAGCTGGGCGACGTGTTCGCGACCGACGGGGTGGCGCCTGCGGGGGGCGTGGACGATGGGTTCGTCGACGAGGGCGTGTTCCCAGCGGCCTGCGCCGAGCTGCTGGGTTCGGCGGCAGGCTTGTCGCAGGCGGAGACGGTCAGCGCGAAGGCCGTCAGCAGCCAAGGGGTGGCGGCTCTCATCGCTCGGCCCGCTCCACGTGCACCTCGACGACCGCGCGTACGCCGGTCCAGTCGAGCAGGGTGCGGCGCACGGCGCGACGAATCGATTCTTCGAGTGGGGCGCCGCGTCGTCCTGCTTCGCGTTCGACGACGTCGAGGACCTCGCGGGCGATGGCTTTCTGCGCGCCTTCGTCCTCGTCGACGGTCGGGATGCCGTAGGCGCTGAAGGTGGGGCCGAAGACGACGCGCCGCCGGGCGTCCAGACCCACGGCCACCACCGCCACGCCGGAGCGCGCCAAATCGAGGCGACGTCGCCGCGTGGTCGCATCCAGCTCTTCGCCGCCGAAGGCGATACGGACCATGCCAGCAGGCACAGGCGGATCGAGCGCGAGCGGCTCGTCCGGGCGGATCACCACGGGGGTGCCGTCCTCGACCACGACACAGTCCGTCACGCCCAGCGACTCGGCCAGCGCGCGGTGGCGGCGCAGGTGGTGAAGGGTGCCGTGGAGCGGGACGAAGCTCTGCGGGCGCACCCACTCGAGCATCTGCCGTTGCTCCTGGCGAGCAGCGTGGCCGCTGGTGTGCACGTCGGGATCGGTCAGGCGCGTACGCACGTCGATGCCGAGCCGCAGCAGATCGTTGATCATGGTGCCGACGATCTTCTCGTTGCCCGGGATGACGCGGGACGAGAGCACGACGCGGTCGCCCGGCTCGAGCTTCAGGTGCTGGTGGGTCTCGAGCGAGAGGCGCCGCAACGCCGAGGCAGCCTCACCCTGGCTGCCTCCGGCCAAGAGCAGCACCTGCTCGGGCGGCAAGGAGGCCACCTGCTCGGGCGCCACCACCAAGTCGCTGGGGTATTCGAGGCGGCCGATTTGCCGCGCGGCTTCGACCTGTCGCTGCAGGCTGCGACCGAACAAGCACAGCTTGCGGTTCGTCTCTCGCGCCAGCTCGCCCAGCACCTTGAGGCGGTGCACGTTGCTGGAAAAGAGGGCCACGACCGCTCGCCGCTCGGAGCTGCGCACCAGGCGCTCCAGAGCGCCGGCGACCGCCTCCTCCGAGCCCGGACGGACCTCCGAGTCGACGTTGGTGCTGTCGCTGAGCAACAGGCGCACGCCCTCGCGGCCCAGCTCGGCGAAGCGATGTCCGTCCGTCACGTGACCGGCCGGTTGGGAGTGATCGATGTCGAAATCGCCGGTGTGGATGATGCGGCCCGCGCGCGTCTCGATGCAGAGCGCGGTCGCGTCGATGATCGAGTGGGCGACGGCAATGGGCTCGATGCGGAAGGGGCCGACTTGGTAGGTGTGGCCAGGGCTCACCTCGACCATCTCGACGTCGTCGAGCTCGTGCTCGGCCAGGCGCTGCTTCATCAGTACGCAGGCGTGGGCGGGCCCGTAGATGACGGGGGGCTGGTCCAGTTCGCGCAGCAGGTACGGGAGGGCACCGATGTGGTCCTCGTGCCCGTGGGTGATGAAGATGCCCGAGATGCGCTCGGCCCGGTCGAGCAGCCAGGTGAAATCGGGGTGGAGGACGTCCACACCGACGTCGTCGTCGGGGAAGCCTGCGCCGACGTCCACGACCAAGATGCCGTCGTCCTGCTCCAGGACGAAGCAGTTCATGCCGATCTCACCCAGTCCACCCAGGGGCACGAAGCGAACGACGCTCGACGATGCACTCATTCCGGACCTGGCATACCACCGCTCGGGGCGCGGTGGCAGCGCACGGACTTCGGGCCGGTCGGGGTCGTGGTAGGGTCCAGGCATGAGCCGGATCGGATGCCAGGAGGCAGCAGCCGCGATGTCCCGCGGGGTACCTTACGTCGACGTACGCAGTCAGTCGGAGTTCGCGCAGGGGCACGTGCCCGGAGCGCTCAACGTTCCCTGGCGCCAGGATGGCCCCGGCGGGATGGTGGACAACCCCGACTTCGTCCGTGTCATGAAGGCCCTGTTCGAGCCCTCCCGCGAGTTGGTGATCGGTTGCCGCTCCGGCGCGCGCTCGGCGTCGGCCTGCTCGGCTCTCGCGTCCGAGGGGTTCACCAGCTTGCTCGATCTCGCTCCGGGCTTTGCCGGTTCGCGCGATCCGTTCGGCAGGCCCCTGCCGGGCTGGGCTGACTCGGGGTTGGCCGTGGAGTTCGAGGTCCCTGCCGAGCAGAGCTACGCGGGGCTCTTGGCGCGCGTGGGATGAAACGGGCGGCTGAGCCAGGCGGCTGAGATAGAGCCGCTGAGGCTGGCGGGCGCAGGCTGACGGGCGAAGGCTCGGCTGGTAGTGGCGCGGTCCCGAGTTGGACCGGGGCCAGGAAACAGCCGCGCCTGCCCAGCTTCAGCTGCTGTGGAGCTCCGAGACGCGGCCTTGGGTGATGGACGCCGAGTCGGCGTGGCCGAAGTGGTCCGTTTCCACGCCGAAAGCCTGGGCAATCGAGACCAGGACGCGATTGTTGGGGACGCCGCGCGGCTCGCTGCCGGTCGCGCCGAGCTGGAGGTGCTGGCCCATGCGCAGGCGGCCTCCGGCCCCGCCGGCCAGCAGCGTCGGTACGTCTCGCGAACTGTGGCGCGCCGTGTCGCCCATGTCGCCCGAGACGTAGACGATCGTGTCTTCGAGCAGGCCAGCGTCCCGCAAGCCTGCGAGGAGGCGGGCCACCTTCGTCATGCAGTATCGATTCTGCACGGCCAGCTTGGCCCAACTCTCCGGCGTCCCCGGGTGATTGTCGGTGCGCGCGTCGTAGCAATGCGCCACGTCCGTGTGCACGTCGTTGGGAAAGCCCGTGACCAGGCCGGTGCGGCTCAAATCCGCCAGCCGCAACGTACCGAAGCGGGTCAGATCGCAGGCCATGGCCCGCACCATCAAATCGATCTGCAGATCGGTGATGGCGTCGAAATGGGTCTCGCCGCCACCGTAAGCGCGCACACGCTCGAAGGGGCGGGGCGCGTCCGGCGCCCGGCAAGCGGGCGGCGCCAGCGTGAGGCGTTTCTCGATGTCCCGCAGCGACGTAGCGTGGAGATCCAGTTTGTGGCGCTCGCTCGCTGGCGCGCGGGCGCCCAGGCTGCGCAGATCGGCGCGCACCAGATCGAGCACGCTCTGTCCTCGCCTGAGGCGCTCGGCGCGCTCGGGATCGCCGGCCGCCAGCGTGCGTCCGAAGAGTTCGCCGAAGGTGACGCTCGGATCGATCCACTTCGGCAACGGGCTGCCGCCGGGCGCGTAGGCGATGTTCTCGCCGAGCTCGGTGCCCTCGTTGCCGACCGCCAGGGTGATCGACGAGAAGGCGGTGTCCTGTCCGAGCCCCTGTTCGATGGCGAGGTACTGATCGAGCGACGCGTTGCGTCCGTTGGCGCCGCTGCCAGTCAGGATGGTGCGAGAGCCGTCGTGTCCGCTCGTGCCCACGGCGATGCCGGCGCTCAGATCGATGCCTTCGAGCACCACCAGCTGATCCTTGAACGACGAACCGAAGGTGGCGGCGTCGTCGAAGGGGGCCAGGATCGCTCCGGGGTAGGCGATGTCGAAG
Organism: Polyangiaceae bacterium; assembly: GCA_035456245.1. Taxonomy (GTDB): domain Bacteria; phylum Myxococcota_A; class Polyangia; order Polyangiales; family Polyangiaceae; genus NIC37A-2. The sequence goes on along the minus strand of DATIDO010000550.1, from coordinate 226 downwards.
TCGGGGCCCGGCGTCCACAGCTCGCGCGCGCGTCCGTGGGGGACGTACACACTCACGAAGCGAAGCGGGCGACCGGAGCGCCCGCGGCCCAGGGAAGCTGCCGCGCCGGCGGGGGCCGGGGCCGCAGCCGCTGCGCCGCTCGAGGGATTGGCGGCCCGGGCTGCGCGCTCGGTCGACCAGCCTGCCATTCCGGCTGCACCCAGCGCCGCCAGGAAATTGCGTCGAC
>DATIDO010000549.1:0-3709 GCA_035456245.1 Polyangiaceae bacterium | reverse complement strand
GGGGGAACGAAGAGGGTCTTCATGGTTGATCTTGGGGAGCCGTCCTGGGTGGCCAGGCCAACGGGGCACGAATCGTTCGAGTCATTCATAGAAGACATTCGGGAGCAGTACGGGCTTTCTCGTTGGCGGAGGCCTGACCCTTCCATCGAGCTGGCGTAAAGATCGGGCCGCTCGCAGCCCACCGTTCAAACCAAACGTTCGGACACCCTTCAGATGCGCGTCATTCAATCTCCTGAGCCCGTCAACCTCGACGGCAAAGAGCGTTCAGTCTTTCTTGCCGGAACCATCGACATGGGAGGATCGCAGGATTGGCAGGCGGACCTGGTCGCCGAACTCTCATCGGCGAATGGTGTGCTGCTGAATCCACGACGCAGCCACTGGAGTACCGACTGGCCTCCCGACGCATCTTTCCCCATCTTCCGGGAGCAGGTCGAGTGGGAGTTGAGTGCAATGGAGGCGGCGGGAATGATCGCCTTCTACTTCGCCCCGGGTTCACAGGCGCCGGTCACCCTCCTGGAATTGGGTTTGGCCGCGCGCACCGGGAAGGCCGTCGTCTGCTGCCCTCAAGGCTATTGGCGCAAGGGAAACGTCGACGTGGTCTGTCAGCACCATGGCATCAGGACCGTTCCCGGCATCGAAGGGCTTGCGCAAGAGATCAGAGACTACCTTCTTGGCGCAGGGCCTTCCGATGCTGCGGCCTGATCCTGCCCGGAGAAGGCCCATGCCAACGGTCAACTTCCCATGGCTCTGCGCGGCGTTGCTCGCCATCACCCTCACATCCTCCGCTTCCGCACACCCCATTGAAGACGATGTCGACGTCGAGATCAACCGCCTGGAATCCAGGTACACCGGCAACAAGACCATGATCCTTGCGCTCGCCAGGCTGCGGCGCTCGTGGCGAGCCCATCAGGAGGCTCAGTGCTTCTTCGAGAAGACGGCGGCTGCCGGAGGAACCGTCAGCAAGCCTGTTCCGCCGGAGGCCGGGAGAGCCCACCAGGCGTGTGTTGATCGCACCCGGGCAGAAATGAAAGCAGCTCTTGCCAAGTACTGAGACGTGACCCGGAGCGCCGTGCATCGCCTCTCATCACCAACGTCAGCCGCCTGACCCACACCATGCCGACACTTGTCTCCATTTCCAGCCACGTTGCCGACTTCGGTGCCTCCGTTCTCTCTTCGTGGCAAGGCCTCGAGCCGTGGGAGATCACGTCGCAGTCGGAGGAGATCGTTCGCTCCGTGGTGACGCATCTGTCCAGCCATGAGTACGACATCGCAGACGGCATCGCAGTCCACAAGACCGCGACGATCGAAGCTGGGGCGGTGCTGAAGGGGCCGCTGGTCATCGGCGCCCACTGCTTCGTCGCCGCTGGCGCGTACCTTCGAGGGGGTTGCTGGATTGCCGAGAGTTGCATCTTCGGCCCGGGCTCGGAGCTCAAGTCGTCATTCGTTTTCTCTGGAAGCAAACTCGCGCACTTCAACTTCGTGGGTGATTCGGTGCTCGGCTCCGGCGTCAACCTGGAAGCGGGAAGCATCATCTGCAACTACCGGAACGAGCGGGCGGACAAGCAGATCCTGGTGAGGCTCGAGTCCGGCCTGCATCACTCCGGCGTCGAAAAGTTCGGCGCACTCGTCGGTGACCGCAGTCGCATCGGAGCGAACGCCGTGGTGGCGCCAGGCGCACTTCTGAAGCCAGCCAGTGTCATCCGGCGAACCGAGCTTTGCGATCAGGAGTCGCCGTGAGAGAACCGGCGTCCGGCCCGGCCATCGGGGGGGGGCGGCAGCAGGTCGTCGCGTCGTGCGTGTCCAACGTCACGCCCCATCGGAGCGTTCAGGGTGGTTCCGCCGTGTGGGGCAGCCTTCCGTTCGGTACAGTGCGAGGACCGTCTCCCGCGAGCCGAGCGGCTCTCATCCGAAACGTCAGAAAAGCCGAAATGCCCAAAGTCTCATCACTGCTCATGGTTGCGGTTCTGTCGGCCGCAGGGTTCAGGGCCGAGGCCGCACCGCTGCACAAGTGCGTGGTCAATGGCACGGTCACCTATCAACAGGCGCCATGTGCTTCGACCCAGCCCCGGAAGGAACCGACGCTCGAAGAACTGAACGCCGCGGAGAAGAAGAAGCGAGCCGCGGCTGCGTCCGCTGCAACGGGAACCGGAACCCGCACGCCGGGCGCTCCCGCGACAGCGGCCACGTCAGGCCGGTTCAGCTGCGACGGGCGGCAATACTGCTCCCAGATGAGGTCGTGCGAGGAGGCGAAGTACTTCCTTGCGAACTGCCCGGACCCGAAGATGGACGGCGACAGGGATGGCATCCCGTGCGAGGAGCAATGGTGCTCCTTCCGTTGATGACGCCTCGACCAGCACGCGGGGTCCTGTGAAGATTCAGCCCACACCCATCACCGCCTCTGCGGCAGGCGCGTTCGCCGGCATCGTCATGCCGGTGCTCTGGCGCTGGCTGGCGGCCGACAGCATGCTGCTGGTCGCTGCCTTTCTCGTGGTGGTGGCAGCGCCAGCCCACGCCTTCGTGGTGGGGCTCGGGCAGCGCCAGATCTCCCGTGAAGGGGCAGTCGATGTCGCGTTGTTCAAGCGTGTTGCCGCGTGGTTGTGCGCTGCGCTGGTCACTGCAGCCATTTCGCAGGCGCTTGCTGCGTGACGCAGCCTGCCCAGCTTCTCCGCCGGGCGCTGAGGTCGCTGGAGGGGTCATGCAAGCTCAAGTGACTTTTCAGAACGCAGTGCCATCCGACGGCGAGGGCCTCGCGGCCCTCCGGGTCGAAGCCATGCAGGAAAGCCTGGAGCGCATCGGCAGGTTCGATGCGCAGCGAGCCAGGGCGCGGTTCCTTTCGGGGTTCTCCCCTGAACAGACCCGCCACATCCTGTTGGCCGGGAAGAAGGTCGGCTTCTTCGTCGTCAGGTCGGAGGAGGGTGGGCTGTGGCTGGACCACCTCTACATCCGACCCGGTCATCAAGGCCAGGGTGTGGGGGCGAGGGTGCTTGCGGAAGTGTTTTCGCAGGCGGACGGCCTCGGCTGCCCCGTGCGTGTCGGAGCCCTGCGCGAGAGTGACTCGAATCGGTTCTACGTGCGGCACGGGTTCGTCCTGTTCGAGCAGGCCGAGTTCGACAATTACTATGTTCGCCACGCCGGCACACGCATTCCATGACTGATGACGACTTTCATCGAACGCTGTTCGACGCGGGATTCGCGGACTGGTGCGACGCGTTCCGTGGCTGAGGGCGACCGGGCCTGGGGCTCCAATCTGGCGGTGCTTGCCGAAGGCTCCCTCAAGTGCACGGGCTGCAGCGAGACCTTCGTGCTCCCGCTGGAGGAGCATCGCGTCTACACCACCGGCGACCTCGACCTGAGCGCACCGAACCTGTGGGAGTCACCCGCATTCCACCGTGTGCTGCGCCGGAGGGCGTGGCTTGGGACGATGCCGTGCTCAGGTCCGTGGACAAGACGGAGGCGCTCCGATTGGATTCGGATGGCACGATTCCTCCCCGCATCCTGATGGGCTTTCGGCCGCGGTCCCAATGAGGCGTCGGCGCCGGGAGTAGCGCACAGCGCAGCGTGGTGTGGTCCGGGAAATACCGTAGAGTCAGGCCTGGTCACGGAACCGGAACGGCACCTGGGGAGGTCGCATGGTCGAAGGTTGTTTCCTTTTCCCACATCAGGCACGTCCTGTGGGGCAGCACTGCCGCATGCCGGCGCAGCCAGTGGC
>DATIDO010000548.1:0-6289 GCA_035456245.1 Polyangiaceae bacterium | reverse complement strand
ATCCGTCTCTATGGTCTGTCGGAGATCGGTAAGATCCTCCACGACGCCGGCTTCCTGATTCTGCAGGTCAGCGGGCATCCTTCGACGCCCGGTGCGTTCTTGGGCTCACGCTCGCCGCGCATCATCATCCGGGCACAGCGCCCGGCCTGAGTCGCTCAGTTGCAGCGAACGGTGGGCCCGACGGCGCCATCTTCGCAGGTGCAGGCGCTACCCAGAGTGCGAAGCAGGCAAGCGCAGGTCGGCTGCCCGGCGCAGCTCGGCAGCCAGGCGCAGCTGGGCTCGGCCGAGCTGGCATCGCAGTAGGCGCCGCTGGGGCACATCCCGTCGCCACAGCTCAGGCAGCTCTCGTCCTGGCAGGCGGGAGGCGGCGGAGCCGGCTCGGGCTCGGCTGCTTCGGGCTCGGGCTCCGTGGACTCGGCGGTGGTGGGCGGGGCGGCCGCCGGGGGCGCGCTCGAACAACCGGCGGCGCCCAGCAGTGCGAGTGGGGCCAGTGCGGCGTGCAGAGCCAGTGCGGCGAGTGACGACTTCGAGCTACCGAGCATCGACATGGTGCGCCTTATACACCGCCCGACGCGCTCTGCGCCGTCGGATCGATGCGCGCCAGAGCGCTTTCTACCCGCCGACGATCCTCGGGGGACACGGCTCCCCGACCCGCGCGGGCGAGGGCAAAGCGGAGGGCGGACAGTTCGAGCGGCGTGAGGATGGCCGAGCGCGTGTAGTCGAACTCCTCGACTCGGTAGACCAATCGCGTGCCACCTTCGACGGCCATCTCGGCAACGACGACGGCCTGTGGCGCCACGCGACCGTGGGGCCCCTGCTGCGCCGGCCAGGGCTCGGTGAGGTCCTTGAGGATGCTGCGCACCAGTTGGGCACGCCGCCGCGTGCGGTGCGCCTCCGGATCCTGGAACAAGGTGAAGTACTTGTTGCGCGAGTAGGTGCCGGGAGCGACCACCAGGGCCACCAAGAGAGCATCACTGTCCACTCGGGGCGCGACCGGCCGGTCTTCGCGCAGCGCCTCCGCATCGAGCGAAGGATTGCGCGAAGCGCCCGGCGAATGGCCGGGTGACGGGCTGGGCGAAGGGGTGGAAGGGGCCATCATCGTGCGGCCGACTGCGCCAACAGCTCGGCTCTGTGAAAGGCTACCACCGCGTCCACCAGCTCGGCGAGGTCCCCTTCGACGATGCGATCCAGCTTGTAGAGGGTGAGACCGATCCGGTGGTCGGTGACACGGTTCTGGGGAAAGCTGTAGGTGCGGATTTTCTCGGAGCGATCGCCTCCGCCCACTTGGCTGCGGCGTTCGTCGCGGATGGCGTCGGCCTGGCGGGCCGTCTCCAGATCGAGCAGGCGACTGCGCAGGATCTTCAGGGCCTTGGCCTTGTTTTTCAACTGGCTCCGCTCGGCCATGCAGCGCACCGAGAGGCCGGTCGGCAAGTGCGTGACCTGGACCGCGCTGTTCGTGGTGTTGACTCCCTGTCCACCGGGCCCGCTGGCGGCGGCGATGTCGAAGCGCAGATCCTTGTCCGCAATCTCCAGCTCCACCTCGTCGGCTTCGGGCAGGACGGCCACCGTCGCGGTCGAGGTGTGGACACGACCTTGCGTCTCCGTTGCCGGGACGCGCTGCACGCGGTGCACGCCACTCTCGAACTTGAGCTGCGAGAACACGTTGTCGCCGCTGATCAGCGCGATCACTTCCTTCAGCCCACCGGCGCTGGCTTCGCTCTGGCTCAAGAGCTCCACCTTCCAGCCCCGTTGCTCGGCGAAGCGGCAGTACATGCGGAACAGATCGGACGCGAACAGCGCGGCCTCCTCGCCACCCGTGCCGGCGCGGATCTCGAGCACGGTGTTCTTGTCGTCGTTCGGGTCGCGGGGCAGCAGCAGGATCCGCAGCTCGCCCTCCAGTTCGGTCAGGGAGGCCTCGAGCTCGGGCAGCTCTTCGCGTGCCATGGCCCCCAGCTCCGGATCGCCCAGGACCTCTCGGTCGTCGGCGATCTGCTTCTCGACCTTGCGGTAACGGCCGAAGGCTTCGACGACGGGCTCCAGCCGGCGGTGCTCGCGGTTCAGCTCGAACACGCGGCGTGTGTCAGCAAGTACGAGCGGGTCGCACAGCAGCTCGTTCACCTCGTCGAGGCGCCGGGTCAGCTGGTCCAGCCTGGCGGTCGGGATCATCGCGCGCGTGACGTTCCCAGAAGCGCGCCGGCACGGCAAATCGGAGACCTGGGGGCCCCCTGCGCGGCCCAGGGGGCCGGTTCGGGGCACCCCGAGACCCGATCTTCGAGGAGCCGTGGGCCGGTCGGGCGAGCTCCGGCGCGGTCCCCAGCGCATTGGGCCGGGTGCGGCTCGACTCTTGCTCTGGGGCCACCGTGCGACCGATGATGCGCCAGTGGTCGTGTCCGTCGCAGAGCCCCGCGAGAAGGCAGGAAAAGTAGCTGCTTGGTTGATTGAGAAGGGCCGTCCCGACGAAGCGGTCGGCCTGCTCACGGTCTGGGCTGCCACGGGTGGAAACGACAGCGCAGGGCAGACGTTGCTGGCCGAGGCGCTGCGCGTGGATCCCAGCGCCAAGCTGGCTCAGCAGGCGTTCGAGCGCATGGAGGGCATCGCGGGTGATCACGCGCTGCTCGAGCAAGCCATCGCGACCTACACGGTCGAGTACCTGAGCAAGGTCGAGTCCGAGATGCGCAAGCCGGCTTTCCGGCGCGCTCAGATGGGCTTCAACAACAACATCAAGTTCAGGGACACCGTTTTCCACGTTCAGACGGAAGACAGCGGCCTGGACGCCCCCCACGTGATCACGCACCTGTTCGCCGACGGTGGACGGGTGATCAAGAGTCACAAACGTTCGTACGAGCGCGACGTGGCTCGCGCCGACGTGGCCGAATTCGTGCGCGGCCTGATGAAGGCGCAACACCTGGAAATGGTGATGACGCTGCGCGAGGGTGGGTTCGACCGCATCATCGCGGGCCGTGAGATCGGTGGCCTGCAGGTCCTCACCGAGCCGCCGAACGTCGACGTCCTGAAGCTCAAGAAGAAGGGCGAGGCCGCCGCCGCACCGGCTGAGGCCGCGCCGACGGCTCCCGCCGAGCCGACCAAGAGCGCCGAGGTGCTCTTCCGTCTCCACGTCTTGCGCAGCCTGGCCGGCGGCCCCGACACCTACTCGGCGCCCGGCGAACGAGCGGTACTCGGCGCACGAGGCGGCATCGTTCTCGAGGGTGAGCGCTTTTGTCATCCGGAAGAGGCGATCCTGCTGTTCCGGCAGGGCGCGCTGTTCCTCGAGGATTTGGACGGCGGCAACGGCGTCTTCGTCCGCGTTCGTGGCAGCGTGGAGCTCGAGCTGGGTGACGAGTTCGTCATCGGCGACCAGCTGCTGCGAGTGGAGAAGAACCCGGTCCCCGACGATGGGCCCGATCCCGATCCCACCTACTTCTATTCGTCGCCCAAGTGGCCTTCCTCGTTCCGCGTCGTGCAGCAGTTCGAAGGTGGGGCGCTGGGCGCCGCAGCGGTCGCGCGCGGCAACGCGCTCCAGGTGGGCTCGGCGATTGGTGACTTGGTGTTCCCCGACGACCCATTGGTCTCCGAGCAGCACTGCCTCATCGAGGAGCAGGCCGGCACCGTCCTGCTGACCGATCTGGGCTCGCGCACCGGTGTCTTCGTGCGCGTGCGTGGGCAGCAAGCACTGCGCCACGGCGACGAGCTCTTGGTCGGCCGCACCCGTCTGGCGGTCGATATCCCGTCGTCGGCTGCCTGAGCTCGGCGTTGCCAGCGTGAGCGCGGGGTTGCCAGGCTGAGCTGTCGCTTGGCCGTGCGCGTGCGCGGCGTAGGAGTGGCGCGAGCGCCTGCGCGGTGCCGGAGCGGTGCAGGAGGGGCGTAGGCGTGGCACCTGCGCGGGCAGAAAGGGCCGCCCAGAAACGAAAAAACCGAGGCCAGAGGCCTCGGTTCCTTCATCTCGGATTCCGAGAGTTCGGCAGGATGCCGAACGCGTTCACGGGGTGGCGGGAGCAGCCGGAGCGTCGGCGGGAGCCGCGTCGCCAGCCGGAGCAGCGCCGTCAGCGGGAGCCGCGTCGCCAGCAGCCTCGGTGGCCTCAGCCGACTGGGGAGCCTCGGCGGGCGGCGTGCTGCCACCGCAAGCCAGAGCGAGAGCCACGAACGGAACAGCGAAAACGGAGTTACGGATGATCATTGTGAATTTCTCCCTACGTAGGATCGGCCAACGTCCGAAGAGTTCGGAGCGACGCCGCTATCGGTCGCATTGGCTAACAAATACGCGTGGCGCCGTCAGCGGGAATTTCGCCGTGTCGAAGCGAATGGCTCTCAACGTTCCGATATCATGAAACTTATGAATTCGATTGGAGGGATCCAGTGCGTGCCACGAATGTGCTGCCATGCGCGGATCACGCCGGCGAATGGCCCGAAGGTCAGGTGTTGGGATCTGTCTCGTCGAATTGGCCCACTGGCTGGTTACTCGACCGACGCTCTGCATTCACCCACCTACATCGGCGCCACCATCTGCAGCACGCCGCGTGTTCGAGCCGCGGGCAGAGGTGCTTCCTTCATCGCCGAGCAGCGGCATGCGAGGCTCGAGGTGCACGCGTGATGAACCAAGAGTCCTCCGGTCGTCCCCCTTGGTTCGTCGTGTTGGCAGGATTGGGCCTTGCTGGCGCGCTCGGCTACTCGCTCGCCAAGCCCGAAGTCGAGAAGCCCGAGAACGTCACGACGGTGGTTCCTTCGCCGAGTGTGATCGTGGCCGTGCGCGAGCTGGCCCGCCTCGAAGGGGCGGTCTTCCACGTCGAGCGTGTGGTCGATCTGAAGGAAACGCAGTCGAAGTTCATGGGGCTGATTCAGGCCGAGGATGCAATCCTCTTGGTCGCAGCTGGCGACGTCGTTGCAGGTGTGGATCTCTCCCAGTTGGTGGAGGCCGACATCCACGCCGATGCGAGCGGCCGTCGGGTGTCGTTGCGCCTGCCGAGGGCAGTCGTGCTCGGTCGTCACATCGACAACGAGCGAACCTACGTGCACACGCGCACGACCGGCATGCTGGCCACGCGGCGCGAGAATCTGGAGACGAAGGCTCGCCAAGAGGCCGAGCGCACGCTCGAGAAGGCAGCGCTGGACGGAGGCATCCTGCGGGTGGCCGAGACGTCGGTGCGTCGAACGGTGGAGGGGCTCTTGCGATCCCTGGGCTTCCAGGAGGTCGAGGTGGAGTTCGTGGGCGAAGGGCCGCCCAGCGAGTCGGTCCACCCGTGAGCGCCCCCCACCGACGGATCCCAGGGCTCACATGTCGGTCGAACCCTCGGCCTCGTGCGCCGTTCGCGCAGCGCCCGGCAGCTCGGTGGCAGGCAGCAAGAAGCGCCCGAGCAATACGCTGAGCACACCAGCGATGCCGCTGGCCGCCAGCACACCCAGCTTGGCCGCGCCCAGCAGGGCGGGCGAGGCGAAAGCGAGCTGCGCCACGAACAGAGCCATGGTGAAGCCGATGCCTGCAACCATACCCAGGACGAGCAGGTGTCGCGTGCCCAGGCCCTTGGGGAGTGCGGTCAGGCCCAGGGCACGGGTGAGCTGACAGGCCGAGAACACCCCCACGCATTTGCCGACGACCAAGCCGACCAAGACGCCGAGCGCGACCTGGCCGGTGGCGCCCTCCAGGTGGATCCCTTCGATGGGCACGCCGGCGTTGGCCAGGGCGAAGGCCGGCATGATGACGAAGGCGACCCAAGGGTGCAGACCTTCGACCAGGGCATCCAGTGGCGAAATGGCCTCGCGCCGGGCCACCTCGATCTCGTGGAGACCATTCCGCAGCTCTTCACCCGAGAGCGGGCCGTTCTCGGTACGGCGAGCCAGCAGATCCTCCAGCTGAGCCACGAACCCTTCGCTCCCCAACCACGCGCGAACCGGCGTGAGCAAACCGATCACGACTCCGGCGATCGTCGGGTGGATACCTGCGACGTAAGTGCCAGCCCAGGTGACGATGCCTGGAATCAGGTAGACCGCCTTGGCGCGGACGCCCAAACGCTGCAGCAGCAGGATGGTGAGCAACCCCGCTCCGGCCACGGCAAAGCCCAGCGGGTTCACGCCCGCCGAGTAGAAGAGCGCGATCACCAGAATGGCCCCCAGGTCGTCGATGACGGCCAGCGCGAGCAAGAGGACGCGCAAGGCAGGAGGCACGCGCTTGCCGAGCAGGGCCAACACGCCCACCGCGAAGGCAATGTCCGTCGCCATGGGCACGGCCCAGCCACGTTGTCCGGATTGTCCCCATTGCAGCACCCAGTAGATCAGGGCCGGGACGATCATGCCGCCG
>DATIDO010000547.1:0-2405 GCA_035456245.1 Polyangiaceae bacterium | reverse complement strand
CTGCCAACTCGACGAAGGCCTCGGCCGTGAACATGGGCGGCAAGAACACGCGCAGGATGCCGTCACGAGGCTCGACGCACAGAGCGGTGCGCACGATGCCCAGCGCCGACGAGCCGAACACCGGCGCCATGCGCTCCCCGCGCTTGGGGAAGTGGGTCGGCGGCACGCGACCCGGGCCGGCAGCAGTACGTCCGGGCGGCAGGTCGCGGCTCGGCGTCACGCCATCACGGCTGGGGGTCTGGTAGCGAATCGTCGCGCCACCACCGCCGCCCTGACGGCGGCCGCGCAGCAGGTCGAAGTCGGGCAGCGTGCCACGAGGCGCCGTCGGATCCAGGTCGACTCCGCCGTCGTAGTCCACGTTGGAGACCCAGGGCACCGAGTCGAGCGGTAGACGGAAGCCCATCGGCGAGTCGCCCGGGATCAGGAAGCAGTGCTCCTCCCGGAGGAACCACTTGCCGGTGACGAACTCGAAGCCGTCGTGCCCGAGCGGCAAGACCCAACCGACGGTCTTGTTGAGGCCCTGGCGGAAGATGCGCGCGAGACGATCGCGCTCGACCTTGTCACTCAGCTTGCTCTTCAGCGGGTCGACGTTGGTGGGCAGGCGCCGCTCGCGCCACATGTAGTACCAAGCGTCTTCGTAGCTCGGCATCAGGCCTTCATCGTCGATGCCCAGCACCTCCACGAGGGTGCGGATGAAGCGCTCGGCGTCGTGCTCGTCGTTGCCCGGAGGCTGATCGGTGAGCGCGAACAGTTCCGGCTGGCTCCAGATCGGCTGGCCGTCCACGCGGGACACGACCGAGAGCGCCCAACGCGGCAGCTGCTCGCCCGGGTACCACTTGCCCTGTCCATGGTGAAAGAGGCCGCCAGGTGACCAAAGCTCGCGCAAGCGACGAGCCAGACGATCCGCGATGCCGGCCTTTTCGATGCCCAGCGCATCGGTATTCCACTCGGGAGCGTCGGGGTTGCGAGTGCCCACGAACGTGGGCTCGCCGCCCATGGTGAGGCGCAAATCGTTGGCCTCCAGCACCCCATCGACGCGATCGCCCAGCGTCAGGATGTCGGCCCACTGCTCGTCGGTGTACGGCTTGGTGACGCGAGGCACGTCGATGATGCGCCGCACGTGCATGTCGAATTCGAACTTGGTCTCGACCTTCTCGACACCACCCTCGACGGCCGCCGCGCTGACCGGCGCCGGCGCGCATGCCAGGGGAATGTGGCCCTCGGCGGCAAAGAGACCGCTGGTGGGGTCGAGGCCGATCCAGCCGGCGCCCGGTACGTAGATCTCCGTCCAAGCGTGGAGATCGGTGAAGTCGGTCTCGGGCCCCGGCGGCCCCTCCAGCGGCTTCTGATCGGGCTTCAGCTGGATCAGGTAGCCAGAGACGAAACGCGCGGCCAAGCCCAGGTGGCGGGCTGCCTGCACGAGCAACCAGGCCGAGTCACGGCACGAGCCGCTGCCCAGGTTCAGCGTTTCCGCCGGCGTCTGCACGCCCGGCTCCATGCGGATGACGTAGTCCACCGCCTGGGTGACCAGGTTGTTCAGGTCGACCAGGAAGTCGACGGTGCGGCGCTTGGTGCGATCGACGCGCTCGAGAAATGCCGAGAGCTCGGTGCCGAGAGGCTCGGCCTCGAGGAAGGGCAGGAGCTCTTTGCGCTGCTCGGTCGAGTAGGTGAAAGGAAACTCCTCGGCATCCGGCTCCAAGAAGAAGTCGAACGGGTTGTAGGACTCCAGGTCGACGACCATGTCGACCAGCACCTGGAAGCGGCTGGTCTTCTCGGGAACGACGACGCGAGCCAGGAAGTTGCCGTGCGGATCCTGCTGCCAGTTGAGGAAGTGTTCCGCGGGCTCGAGGCGCAGCGAGTAGCTGTGCACGGGCGTACGGTTGTGCGGCGCAGGGCGCAAACGCACGATCTGAGGCCCCATCTGTGCGGGGCGCTCGTACTCGTAGGTGGTCCTGTGGGTCAGGGCGACGCGAACGGCCATATTTTCCTGAGGATGCTCGGTGGGGGGTGGATCAGTCGGCGAGTTCGAAGAAGCGCTTGTGAACGGCAGCGCCAATCTCGTTCAGCGTCGTCTGCAGTTGGTCCAAATACTCGTGCAGACCCTGTTCCATGACTTCTTCGATCTGCCCGAAGTCGAGGCTCGAACGGAGCATACCGAGCTGACGCTCGGCCTCCGTCTCGTAGGAGCCAATCGGCGTACCGGTGATGGCGTGCAGGCTCGCCTGGGCAGCGTGAATGCAATAGCGAATCGAGCGGGGGAAAGAGGCGTCGAGCAGCAGGAACTTCGCCACCTGGAGTGGGTTGATGGCGTGGATCTGCTGTCGGTACATCTGTAGCGCGCTAGTCGAGTTCAGCAGCGCGGTCCAGCCGACCTCGTCGATGTGGCTCCCGTTCTTCTCCGGGGC
>DATIDO010000546.1:0-3148 GCA_035456245.1 Polyangiaceae bacterium | reverse complement strand
CTGCTTGACCCGATGGGCCTTCTTTCGATGGACTGGCGATCCGAACCGAACGGATGCCCTATGGACGCTTCGGCGGTGCGCCTGGCGCACGTCTTGGACTCGTTGGCCCTGGCCATCGAGCTGGGCCTCGGCGTGCCCGCCAATACAATCCACCGCACGGCCGTGATCTCGGCCCGTCTGGCTCGAGGGGCGGGTCATGACGAGGCCGACGTGGTTGCGGCCTACTACCTCGCGGTCCTGTGCTACGTCGGCTGCACCACGACCTCGCACGAGACCTCGGAGGTGGTCGACGAGCTAGCGCTCGGCGACCTGCTGGTCGCCACCGATGAGGAGTTCCTGCCAGAGCTGGAACGGGCCATGGGTAAGACAGTGCCAGCGTCCGCGACACCCTCCGCAGCCCAGGCGTTGGCGCAATGGTTCGCCCGGCCTGAGATGGGACAGCACCACCGCAACCACTGCGAGGCAGCAGAGCTGATGGCCAAGCGCCTCGAGCTCGGACCTCGAGTCGTGGGTGGGCTGACCCACGTCTACGAGCGCTGGGACGGCATAAGCACCCAGCAGCTCGCCGCGGGCGAGGGGATCAGCCTGCCGATGCGCGTTGTGCACGTCGCGTGGCTGGTCGGTCAGGAGAGCGCCACCAAAGAGGCGACCGACATCGCGCGGCGCCTGCGGATCCGCGCCGGCCGCTCACTCGACCCCACCTTGGCCACCTTGGCCGCCAACGACATCAGCCATCTGCTCTCGGACCTGACCGACAACGATCCCGACACACTGTTCCTCGAATCCGAACCGGGAGACCCAGTCGTGCTGTCCGGCCAACAGCTGGACCGCGCCCTGACCTGCATCGCCGACTTCGGCGATCTGAAGTCCCCACACATGATCGGCCACTCACGCCGCGTGGCCCAAGTGGCCCACGGCGCGGCCCGAGCGGCGAGCATGACTGCGAACGACGTCGACCTCGTGACCCGCGCAGCCTTGGTGCATGACATTGGACGCGTCGGCCTCCAGTCCAGCCTGCTGGCCAAGACCGGCCCGCTGTCGCGCGCCGAACACGAACGGATCAGGCTGCACAGCTACTACACCGAACGGATCTTCGCGGCCAACCCGCTCCTGGCGCCGGTGGGCGAGCTCGGCGCCACCCACCACGAGCACCTCGACGGGTCCGGCTACCACAGAGGGCTCCAGGCGTCCGCCATGGCAGCGCCCGCACGGCTGCTCGCAGCCGCGAACTCATGGTGCTCGCTCACCGAAACCCGACCACACCGTCCGGCGCTCACCGAGTCCGAAGCCTGCAGCGCCCTTCGAGCCCACGCCGACCAAGGTCTTCTGGATCGCAACGCCGTGGACGCTGTGACCACGTCCGTCGGGCAGCGTGGCAACAGAACCCGGCGCGCCGCACGCATCGCGTTGACCGAGCGCGAGGTCGAAGTGCTCCGTCTGGTGGCCCGCGAGCAGACGAACCCATCCATCGCGCAGGCACTTGGCATCTCCCCCAAGACCGTTGAACGACACGTCACACACATTTACGAGAAGATCGGCGTGTCCTCCCGGGCCGGGGCGGCCATCCACGCCCTGGAGAACGGGCTCATGTAGCAACGGCCTGGCGCCGCCAGTTGCCGGCCATCCAAGGTGCGTCTCTACGCCGCGACGGGGGCTTGATGGCCGAGGCCCTACCTGAGGCCAGTGCGCTTTCGCCACAGGACAAAGGCAACGAGCTCGGCGGCCACGGCAACTCCTGCTAGCCAATACAACCTGCGAGGGTTCATCGTGAGCAGCGCCCGACGATCGGGTTTGGTGGCCACCTCGGCACAATAGCGAAACACCCAGTTCTTGAGGCAGCAGCGGATGGCGATCCTTGCACCGAGGAGTCCCCGTGACCGTGTGGAGCGGCGACGACCAGGGATCCCTCACCGGTTTGGCCCGCGGAAGACCGTCTGTAGGGAATCACCCCCGCCAACGAAGTCTCTGCGGCGGAGGGTGCGACGCTCCTATGCATCGTCAAGCAGGTGGGGCCCCGTTCTCGAGTAGGCGGTAGAGGTCGCGTGCGACGTAGCGGGTGAGGCAGCGTTTGATCTCTCGGCTGGTCTTGCCTTCGGCGGTGCGGCGGGCGACGTAGTCGCGGGTGGCCGGCTGGTACTGGATGCGGATCCGCACCACGGTGTGCAGTGCCTGGTTGAGGTGTCGGTCGCCGTAGCGGTTGAGCCGGTGGCGGGTGGTGACCTGGCCGCTGTTGGCCGGGATGGGTGCCACACCGGCGAGCATCGCGAACGCGGCTTCGGAGTGGACGCGGCCGGGGTGGGACCACGCGCACAGCACCGTTGCGGCGACGATCGGTCCGACGCCGAACTCGTCGAGGAGGTCGGGGCGCCAGCTACGGATGATGGCGACGATCGCCTTCTCCAGCTCGCGGGCCTCCTGCAGCAGCGTGTGCACGCGACGGGCCAGGGTGCGCAGGGCGAGGACGGTGCTGGTCGTCTCGACGTCCCAGGCTGACTGAACTCGGAGCTTGGCCGCGGTGTTGAGCATCGCGGCGACCTTCTGACCGCGGAAGCGGGCTCGGATGGGTTCGGGTGCGGCGATCACGAGGCTGAAGACCTGCAGCTGGGCATCTTTGGAGGCGTTGACGGCCGAGCGCCGAGCAGCCAGCAGCACTGACAGGGCTTGGCGATCGCCTCCGCTACGCGGAGATCCCAGCCGTGGTCGGGCCATCGCTTCACGTGCGGCTCGGATCGCATCGAGCGGGTCGGACTTCGCGCCGTTGCGGCGGGCGGCCCGTTTCGGGCGGTCCACCTCGAGGACGATCTCCGAGTTCTCCTGCAGGTGTCGAGTCAGGCCGGCGCCGTGACCGCTGGTCCCTTCGATCGCCCAGGCCCGCAGCGTGGCGTGGTGGTTGGCGAACTCCACGAGCTCGGCGTAGCCCTCGGTGGTCGCCTCGACGGTGACCTCGCCCAGGACACCACCGGTCGCGGTGTCCAGGACCGCCGCCGAGTGGGTCTTCACGTGGGTATCGACGCCGATGACGACATCGACCTGTTCGCGCAGATCGGTCAGACTGGTCATGCGTTCTCTCCTTCGCCGGACGGGACGTGGTTCCGGTCCGGACGGAGGTTCGGCAGGACTGTGATGAGACACGCCCGGCGCCGCTAAC
>DATIDO010000545.1:0-8478 GCA_035456245.1 Polyangiaceae bacterium | reverse complement strand
GTACATGTGTATCTACCTGATCTCCTATCAACGGACCGGGTTGACCTAGAAGACTTCCTGACGAACCGAATTCATGCCCATTGCCCCGGGATCGATGGTCATGCAGTACGGGCGTTGCTGCGAAGACAAGGTTTAGTCCTGCTGGGGGACGCGTTCGACCGCCTATCCCCGGATTCGAGAGCGACCTTCTCGGCTAGGCTTCGAGTCCTTCTCAGAGATGCGCCGAGGGCCCAGGTATTTTTGTCAACACGACCAGGTCTTCTCCCGGATGTTGAGTTGCCAGTCTTGCTGCTCGAGGAGCTCGATCCGAGTCAGCAGCGAGCGCTGGTGGGAACGGATGAGATGCGACGTAGGCGCTACCATGGCCTCTCGAGCTTCCATCAGCGTCTCGCCACACATCCTCTCCTTCTGACCCGGATGCTCGCGTCACCCGAACCACCCAAGGGCAACGCCGAAGGGATCCTCCCGCTGTTTGAAGGGTGGTTCGGGGAAATCACCTCGTCACGGAGTCCCGAGACTCATGCAACGCGGGAAGCGGCTCTTCACGTACTCGCAAACGCTACCGCGGGGTCTCCGCTCTCAACGAGAACCGCTGCAAGGACCTTGAAGGATGCAGGGTATCCGGCAGGTACTCTCGACGACTTGAACGAGTGCGGCGCGCTAGCCTGGCAGCAAGAGACCGTTGAAATCGTTCACGAAGCCCTGGCCGACTACATCCGGGCAAGGTTCATCGCCGAACTTGACGAAACGGAGCAGGCGAAGTGCGTCGACTCCCTTAAAACAAATGAAGGCTCCTTCCTGCCTGTGCTCCTCGCAGCACTTCTTCCCACGCGGACGATGCAGAACCGCCTCTGGCGGCGAATCGGGGAGGAGAACCTTGAGGTTTTGGCTGGCGCCCTGCGGTTCAAAGGCGACACGTCCTCGGAACTCGCAAACCTTCCTCCAGCGTTGGCGACCGAAGCTTTCCTCAGTGACGTGCTGGACGGAGTCACGTTTCCCCTTCTGGCGTACTTCGCTCCGATCCGTAGAGAGGTCTGCTCCCTACTCTGTGGCGAACATGCAGAGCATCTCGGCGTGGTCGGCCGCCTAGACTCGGGCCACCTGAACTACCGGTATGTAGCGAAGTCACCTGAAAGTGCGGAGGTTCAAGTAAGCGGAATTTTGCGGCGGCCCCTTAGGTACGTGAAGTTGCAAGGGCTAGGATTTCGCACTGACGAGGGGATGCGCCTCGGCATGACCGACCTCCGAAAGGCGCTCAAGAAATTGGTTGATCACCAGCTTCTGGACGGCGGGCCCATCTGGACTGAAGAACTCGCGATCGGGCGCCTTCGATTGCTCGAGAAGCAAACCGGCTTTCCGTTTCGGGAGCGCCCGATTTCCGAACTATGCGACGACCTGGCGACCCGTGAAGGATCAACTGACACAACTTCGATCGATGAGATCGTGGCGCTCCTGGAACGCCTGCGTTCGACAGGTCACGAAAGGCCGCTGGACCTTTGGTGGGACGCCACGACCCCAACCATGACCAACGATGAAGCCAAGGTGTGGCGTATCGGGGAACACTTTCGTCGACTTCAGCTCGCCTACGCAGAAGTTGTTGAGCACTCCCTGGGAACCCTGAAAGCCAGCCTCGCGACCTTCCCTGCCCTTCCGGTTAGGTACAACCTCCTGTTGGTGCAGTCACAAGCCAACACCATGGAGCGACTTTTCCACGATGCGTCGCCAGCTCAAACGTGGGAGGGCGCAGGAGCGGATGTTTCGTTCGCAGCAGAACCCCCAGACCGCCTGCCGTGGGACACGAGCTCAGAACGGCGCGCTCGCTTCACACGAGCTGGAAGGCATGCGCCCCATTTGCCTTGGTATTCGCCCCCTCCGATGTTCGGAATGTGCAGTCTGCGAGGCACCTTCGACGGAGGTACGTCCGTGACCAGAGAAGTTACGGACCTTCTCCGATGGGACCTTGAGAAGCTGTTTGCTCCTCTCGACCCGTAGTGCGGGGCCAGGTCGTTCAATTGTCGGCGAATTGTCGGCAGCCCGGCGACGCCGCTAACCTGCTCAGAGCATCCACCGTCTGAATCAACGCCAATTCGGCTTTAGTGCACGAGGAGGGACTCGAACCCCCACGCCTTGCGGCACCGGAACCTAAATCCAACGCAGCTGTGCACGAAGGCATGTCGCACCCTTTCCGGTGCGCGCAGACCGATCGAATTCCTATCGCCCCGACATGACATTCGGCATGCTCGCGTCGATGGTCGATGGGGGAATGGGCCGACGGACCGGAGGTCTCGACAGGTGGGGTGCCTGGAGACAGTCCTTGGCTTGCGGCGTGCTGAGCGGAGCCGCGCTGGCCTGTGCTCCTTCGCACACTGACTCGAACGCGGATGCCCCGGGCTCGGCGGGCGGGGTCGGCTCGGGCGATGACACGGGGGGGACCGCCGATGGCGGGGCCCCCACGGCTGGCAGCGGCGGAAGCTCCTCGGGTGGCGGCGCCCCGGTCGGCGGCACCGGTGGCAGCGGCGAGCAGCCTCTGCCTGCGTTCCTCCTCGGCGCCGACGTGACCATCACTCTCGAAGACGAACACTGGGGCGCGACCTACACGGACACCGACGGTCAGAAGCGCGCGCTCGAAGACGTCCTCGGCCATCACGGCTTCAACTTCGTGCGCATCGACACGTTCGTGAATCCGGGAGCGCCCGGCGGCTACTCGGCCACCATGCCCGAGAGCTTCCGCGACTTGGCCCACACCATCGAGCTGGCCCAACGGGCCAAAGCGCAGGGCCTCGGTTTCTTCCTCGACCTGCACCTGAGCGACACCTGGACCAACCCCGGCGCCCAGGCGCTGCCCGCTGCCTGGACCGGCCTGAGCGCGGGCGCGCTGGAGCAAGCCGTCTACGACTACGTGCACGACACGTTGAGCGCGCTGCGTGACGCCGGCGCCGCGCCCGAGCTGGTGCAGATCGGCAACGAGGTCACCGCGGGCTTCCTGTGGGAGCCGGGGCGCATCGCCAACAACGACTTCACCGGCTTTGCCCGCTACGTGAAGGCCGGCATCCGAGCGGCACGCGACTACTCTCCCACGCTGCGGGTGGTGCTGCACATCGAGCGTTGCAACGATCTGGCCGCGAGCCGTTGGTGGTTGAACGGCGTCCTGGCGCAGGGCGTCGAGTTCGACGTGCTCGGGCAGTCTTGCTACGCGCCACTGCGAGACGCTCAACAGAACGTCGTGCACCCCGGCGACCAAGGCGAGCCGAGCTCTTGGGCCACCGTGTTCTCCACGCTGGCGACCGAGTACCCCGCGCTGGATTTCTTGATCGCCGAGTACTCGAGCGAACAGCGAGCCGCCGCCGATGTCATGCGCGCGCTACCGAACGGGCGCGGCCTCGGCACGTTCAACTGGGATCCGACGCGTGGCTACGCGACGCACCCGAACGAGCCGCTCTTTTCGGCTGGCACGGCCTGGAACGACTACCGGGCCATCGCCGCTCGCATGAGCCGCTACGATCAGATGGCCGACGACTTCGGCCTGCGCTGAGCTCTTCTGGAGGGCGAGGGGGCCTCACTCCGCGGCGCGCTCGCGCGCCATGACGCGGAAGGCCAGCTCGCCGTCGCGCGCCTCGACCCGGAACTCGTCCCCCGACTCGAGCTGACCCGACAGAATCGCCTCGGCCAACGGAGCCTCGATGCGACGAGCCAGCGTGCGACGCAGCGGCCGCGCGCCCAGCTCCGGATCGAACCCGCCTGCGTCGAGCAACAGCTCGAGCGCCTCATCGGACACCTGCAGCGAGATGCCGCGGTTGCCCTGCACCTCGGCCGAGAGCGAGCCGAGCAGCTTGCGACCGATGCGACGCACGTCGGCGCGCGTGAGGGGGGAGAAGCAAAGCACCTCGTCGAGGCGGTTGTAGAGCTCGGGGGGAAGCGCCTTGCGCGCCACTGCCGTGACCCGATCGGTGACGCCGTCGTCCACGACGTCGGCACCGGTCGAGAAGCCCACGCGCTTCTTGGGCACGGCCGAGGTCTCGCCGGCGCCCAGGTTGGAGGTGAGGATGATCACGGTGTTCTTGAAGTCGACCAACCTGCCGCGGCTGTCGGTCATGCGGCCTTCGTCGAACACGGCCAAGAAGGCAGTCAGCACCTCGGGATGCGCCTTCTCGATCTCGTCGAGCAGGAGCACCTGGTAAGGACGACGGCGCACCGCCTCGGTCAGCTGGCCACCAGCATCGTGGCCCACGTAGCCGGGGGGCGCCCCGACCAGCTTGGCCACCGCATGCGCCTCGCTCATCTCGGCCATGTCGATGCGCGTCATGGCGCTCTCGCTGTGGAACAGCACCTCGGCGATGGCCTTGGCCGTCTCGGTCTTGCCGACCCCGGTGGGGCCGAGCAGCAAGAAGGTACCGACGGGGCGCCGCGAACCCAGGCCTGCTGCGTTGCGCCGCAGGATGCGGGCGATCTTGTGGATGTGGGGCTCGTGGCCGATCACGCGCTCGGCCAGGATCTCCTCCAGCTTCAGCATGCGATCGCCGTCCGACTCGAGCAGACGCTCGACGGGCAACCCCGCCTGACCGGCGATCACCTCGGCAATCTCCTCGGGCGACACCAGCTGGCGCCCCCGGCGGCGACTGCGCGCGCCCGCCAGATCGATCACGCTCACCGCCTTGTCGGGCAAGCAACGGCCGGGCAGGTAACGCATGGACCAAGCGATAGCGAGGGCCACGGCCTCTTCGTCGTAGCTCACGCCGTGATGGCGCTCGAGCTTCTCGGCCACACTGGAGAGCACCAGGTAGGCGTCCTCCCGGTTCGGCTCGTCGATCTCGATCGGCGCAAAACGACGCGCCAGCGCCGAGTCGCGCTCGATCACCCTGCGGTACTCCTCGGTCGTGGTGCAGCCGATGCAAGGCAGCTCACCGCGGGACAAGGACAGCTTCAG
This sequence comes from Polyangiaceae bacterium, assembly GCA_035456245.1. Classification (GTDB taxonomy): domain Bacteria; phylum Myxococcota_A; class Polyangia; order Polyangiales; family Polyangiaceae; genus NIC37A-2. Next base: position 3,554 of record DATIDO010000545.1, on the reverse strand, counting down.
CTCGCCCGACAGCTCCTCGGCCGCGTCCCCGCTGAACAGCAGGTGGATCTCGTCGAAGAACAGGATGACCCGGCCGCGCGCGGCCAGGACTTCCTTCTTCAACTGCTGCAAGCGCGCGGCCAGTGCGCCGCGCACCCCGGTCCCGGCCACCAGCTCGGCGATCGGGATCTCGATCACGATCTTTTCGGCCAGCCCCGAGCCCTCGTGTTGAGCGGCGAGCGCGGCGGCGATGCCTCGGGCGACCGCCGTCTTGCCCACACCGGCAGGTCCGATGAGACAGGGGTTGTTGCCTTGGCGCTTGGCCAGCACGTCGAGCGCCTGCTCGATTTCGTGCTCCCGACCCACGACGGGATCGGCGTCGGCCGAGACGGCGAGCAGGCTCAAGTTCTTGCCGACTCCGGTCAGGACGGGGAAGTCCTTCTTCGGCAGGGCGAAGCGCGCGTCCGTCGGCTCTTCGACGGCGGGCGCGCCATGCAGCGCGAACGTGCGCGCGTTGCCGCCGGCGATACGGCGCGGCGTCAGCGGCACGTGAGGGGGCGCCGTCGCTGCGGGCGCCGCTGCTACGGGCGCTGCGATGGCGGGCGCGGCGGAGGCATCGTCGCGCGGCTCGCGCTCGGACAGGCCCGACGGGGGCACTGCGCCAGAGGGGGGCAGCGCGGCCAGCAGCTGCGAGATGCTCGGTGCCGCGAGTGGCGGCGCCAAGGGCACCAGGGTGCCGGGACCCGCAGGCGGGACGCTCTTCTTGGTCTGGTAGCGGAGCGGCTTGACCGGCTCGGTCGGCATGTAGGGCACGGCGACGCCGGTGGGCGCGGGCGTGACCGGCGCGGCGTTGGCTGCGCTGGTGATACCGGCGGGGGTGGGCGTCACCCGACGCGACAGCAGGTACTCGCGACGCGCTTCGGCCAAGCTGGGCTTGGGGGGGTGCGCGGCGCGGGTGGGCAGGCCCTGAATCAGTTGGACGACGGCGGCGCGCAGGCCGGCCACGTCGACACCGGCATCGTCCAGGGTGCGGCGCGCCGGGCCCCGGGCGTCGTTCAGGAGGATCAAGAGGACGTGGGGAGCCGTCGGGGTCGGCGAGCCGAAACGCCGAGCGCTATCGCGCACGTGCGCCGCCAGCTCGGTGAAGTTGGCGGGGGCCCCCCGGTCCAGGTGGCGCTCCCACGCGTCCAGCAGGCGGCGCGGGGTGGCACCGAATTCGGCCAGCAGCGTGGCCGAAGGGGCGCGGCCCGAGCCAATCACCACGAGCAGGTGAAAAGCCGAGAGCGCCTCGTGACGCTTGCTGGCGAGCGCCTCTGCCTGAGGGACGAGCGAGGACAGGGCGGGCTCGGGAGGCGCGGTCATCCTGCCGGGCGTGCCAAAGCGGGCCCGCTTGGGCCAACTTTTGGGCAGGCCGCACGGGGCCTTGCCCCCGCCCGGCTCACCCCGCAAAACCCGCTCATGTCGGCCTCCCTCCGCCCCCGGCGCGTCGCGCCGTGGCTCCTGCTCCTCGGCGCCCTGTCGACGGGCTGCACGAGCCTCGAGGAGCTGCGCGCCTGCAGCGAGGTGATCGAGGTGATGAACCCACTGCTGGCCGAAATCCAGTCGGAGGCCCCGGACTCGAGCGCCACGCTCATCCGCCTCCAGGCCAGCCGCTACCGCGCCATGGTCGACGCCATGAGCGAGGCCCGGCGCGGGCCCGCCAGCTTGGCGCCTCGCATCACGGCCGTGATGAGCGAGTTCCGACGGATCGCGCAAATCCTCGACGAGGCCGCGCAGGCCCGCGAAGCCGAAGAGCTGGATCGCTACCTCGCCGCCCGCACCCGCCTCGACGCATCACGCCTGCGGCTGCAGGAGCTGCGTCGCCAGCTCGCGCGCCGCTGCACTCCTTGATTTCTCGCTGCGACCTGCGTCAGCCCGCGACCACGTCCTGGGGCGCCTTGCGTCGCAGCTGGACCTTGTCGCTGCGCGCCCGCAGCTGCCCACAACCGCCGTCGACGTCCTGACCCGCCGAGTTGCGGAGCTTGGTGAGCACGCCCCGCTCACAGAGCCAGCGAGCGATGGCGCGCGAACGCTCCCAGTTCGGGCGACGGAACGGCAGTCCCTCGTTGGCGTTGTAGGGGATCATGTTGAGCACGCCGTACTTGCCGCGCAGCAGCTCGACGACGCGCTCCAGCTCGTCCTCGCCGTCGTTGATCCCATCCAGCAAGGTCCACTGGTATTGCACCGGGTAGCCCGTCGCGCGCGCGTAGGCCTCCGCGCTCTCGACCAGCTCCTCGGGGCTGAGCCGGGGCGCCCGCGGCAACAGCTGCTCGCGGAGCTCGGCGCGCGTGGTGTGGAGCGAGAGCGCGAGCGCCGGCTTCACTCGACCCTGCGGCATGCGCTCGAACACGCGGCGATCGCCGACCGTGGAGAGAACCAAGTTCTTGTGGCCCAGCTCGCCCTCGATGCCGAGCAGCTCGATTGCCTCCAGCACGTTGTCCAGGTTGTGCGCGGGCTCACCCATGCCCATGAACACGACCTTCTTCACCGGACGCCGCCGACGCGCGAGCACGACCTGGGCGACCATCTCGGCGCTGCCGAGCTGACGATTCAACCCCGACTGACCGGTCATGCAGAACACGCAACCGACGGCGCAGCCCACCTGGGACGAGATGCACAGCCCGTCCTTCAGAAGCAGCACGCTCTCGACCGTCTGTCCGTCGGCCAGCTCGACCAGCAAGCGCGCCGAGCCGTCCGCGCCCGGATGCTCCTCGCGGACGCGAGCCAACCCGGCGAGCTTGTCCTCGAGCCCCGGCAAGGCTGCACGCACGGCGCCCGGCAGAGCCTTCGCCGAGCTCCCTCGACGCGGCTCGGCGTCGAGCGGTCGGGCCGCCAACCAAGAGCGCAGCAGACGCTTCTCGTGGCAGTCCTTCGCCCCGAGCTCACGCAGCTGCAGTTGGAGGTCACGGACGCGCACGTCGACTCCCTACGGCGAGAGCCCGACTGCTGCAACCCGCCGGCTGGTGCATGGGTCGCCCCGCGCTCCGCGCGGGCGCGGAAGACAAGCAGGGTCGCGCCGGCGAGGAAGACACGGGCCCCGTCGCTATTTTCTCTTCTTCTGGTCGTCCAGGTTCTTGGGCGGGGTCCCGCGCGAGACTTCACCCATCACGACCTCGCCGTGTCGGTACGAGATCAGGCGCTTGAACGCGCCGCGCACGTCGCCGCCCACGACCCAGAGCATGCTGGTGGGGCCGGGCTTGTAGAGGTTTGCGACCCAGGCGCCGCTCGGTACCCAGGCGAGCGCTTTGATCTCGCCGGGAGCGATGCGCGCAACGAAGAGCCCGCAGCGCGGACCCCGTGGGGGCAACTGACCGCGACCGCACCAAGCGATCAGGTGGAGTTGCTCGTTGGCCACCGGCGACCAGAGCCAGACGCGCTCGCGCCGAATGGTCCCGCCACGCTCCAGCTCGCTGCGGTCCTCGGCAGGAAGCGCTCCGAGCAAGGCCTTCTCGACGCTCTCTTCGAAGGCCACCTTGGGCACCACGCCTGCAGGCGTGGCGACACGCAGCTCGACCTCGGTCGTGTTGCGCGGGCCG
>DATIDO010000544.1:0-5008 GCA_035456245.1 Polyangiaceae bacterium | reverse complement strand
AGTTAGCGAAGTGCTGAAAATTCGGGAGCCTGCGGAGGAAATCGCACGCAAATCGCGGCCAAGTTCCTTGCCAGGGGTGCCCTCAGAGTCTAGCTTTCGCGCCCCTTCCCCCATGGCACACGCAGTCATCCGCAACGGCGGCAAACAGTACCGCGTCGCTCAGGGCGACCTCGTTCGCTTCGAAAAGCTCGAGGGCGCCGCCGGCGACAAGATCACCTTCGACGAAGTCTTGTTCTTCGGTGGAGAGTCCCCCAAGTTCGGCAGCCCCCTCGTTGCGGGCGCCAAGGTCACCGGCGAGATCGTCGAGCAGGGCCGCGGCGAGAAGCTCGTCGTGTTCAAGTTCAAGCGTCGCAAGAAGTACAAGCGGAAGAACGGTCATCGCCAGTTCTTCACCGCTGTGAAGATCACGGAGGTCCAGGGCTAATGGCACACAAGAAGGGCGGCGGCTCTACACGCAACGGACGCGATTCGAATGCGCAGAACCGCGGTGTGAAGGTCTACGGCGGCGAGGCGATCTCGGCCGGCGGCATCATCATCCGTCAGGTGGGTCAGTCGGTTGCTCCCGGTAAGAACGTGGGCCTGGCCAAGGACTTCACCCTGTTCTCCAAGATCGACGGCGTCGTGAAGTTCGAGTGGGCCAGCCGCTCGAAGAAGCAGGTCTCGGTCTACCCGGCCGGCGAGTAATTCTCTGCCCGCTGATCGGCGAAACGCCGCGCATCCCTTCCCGGGGTCGCGGCGTTTCTCACGTTCGGGGTCCGGGCGACTGAGGTAGCGTTTCGAACGTGGCGCCGAAGATCCAGCTGCTGCCGCCCGAGTTGGCGAACCAGATTGCCGCCGGCGAGGTCGTGGAGCGACCCGCCAGCGTCGTGAAGGAGCTGCTCGAGAACTCGCTCGACGCCGGCGCACGTCGCGTCGAGGTGAGCATCGACGGCGGCGGACTGACGCGCATCGAAATCCAGGACGACGGCGCGGGCATGAGCCCCGAGGACGCGGCCCTGTCGCTGCGTCGTCACGCCACCAGCAAGCTGCGACATTTCGACGACCTGGGCACGCTCGCCTCCTACGGCTTCCGTGGTGAGGCGCTGCCCAGCATCGCCTCGGTGAGTCGCTTCCGTCTGGTCACCCGCTCGCGCGAGCAAGAGAGCGGCAGCGAGCTCAGCTGCAGCGCCGAGCTCGGCTCGACCGCCGAGCCGGCAACGCGCCCGCCGACGCCCGTTGGCGCGCCCGTGGGGACACGCGTGGTGGTCGAGGAGCTGTTCCACAACGTCCCGGCGCGTCGCAAGTTCCTGCGTTCGACGGCCACCGAGTCCGGCCACGTCGGCGACGTACTCGACGCGGCCGCGCTCTGCCGTCCGGACGTGGCGTTCACGCTCACGCGAGACGGCCGCTTGGTGAAGAACTACGGGCGCGCTCACTCCCGCGCCGAGCGCGTGACGCAGGTGATGGGGGCCGAGGAGTGGCTGCGCGTGAGCGGCACACGCGGCCCCCTGCGCATCGAGGGCTTCCTCTCCTCGCCCGAGCGAGCGCGCACGGGCGCGGGTTCGCTGAACTGGATCCTCAACGATCGGCCGATCAAGGATCGCGCGCTGTCGGCTAGCTTGGCGCACGCCTACGGGCAACGCCTGGAGCGCGGCCGCTATCCGCGCGGGGTCGTCTACCTCGAGATCGATCCGGCGCTGGTCGACGTGAACGTCCACCCGCAGAAGACCGAGGTGCGCTTCGCCGAAGGCCGCGCCGTGGCCGACGCCATCTACTCGTTGGTGGCCGACGCCTGGGCGAACCGCGAGCCGCGCTCGGCGTTGCCAGCGGTCGCCGAGGCCGAGACGAGCCGCAAGCGCGCGAGCCACTGGACGCACACGAAGAGCCTGCCGGTGCGCGAACCTGCAGCTGCCGCCAAGCCAGCAGCGTCGGTGCCTACCGCTGCCGCCGACGAACCAACACCGTCGGGGCCTGCGACAGGCACCGACAAACCAACACCGTCCAAGCCTGCCGCTGCCGCCCGGGCCGCTGCGACCCGAACGGGCAGCGCCGCCGCTCGCGACTCGCAGCCACCCGATTCCCGCAGTGGTGACTCCCGCAGCAGTGACTCCCGCAGCAGTGACTCTCGCAGCGGTGATTCCCGCAGTGTGGGCTGGAAGCGCCTGCGCTTCGTTGCTCGTGCGCGCTCGCGCTTCTTGTGGTGCGAGGGTGAGGACGGCTTCTACCTGTTCGACGCCTGGACGCTGCACCGGCTGGTGCTGCGCAGCGAGCTGGCGCGCGACCACGCGACCGCTCGCGCCAAGAGCCAGTCGCTCTTGTTCCCCCTGACGGTGGAGGCCTCCCCGGAGGCGCTGGAGGCCTGGGAACGCGGCGCGGAGGACTTCCGCGCGCTCGGCCTCGATCTGCGGGCGCGCGGGGAGCGCGCCGTCAGCGTGCACGCGTTGCCCCTGCGTATGGAGCGCCTGCGCCCCGAGCTGGTGGTCCAGTTGCTGCTGACGCGCCTGGCGAGCGGCGAGCCCGCCCAAACGGTCGTCGAGCTCACGCTCGATGACTGGGCCGAGGCGGATGGCGTGCGGGTTCGCGAGTCCGGTGAGTTCGAGCCGGCGCAGCTGGTGCGGTCGTTCGCCGAGCTGGAGCTGAGCGAAGAGGCGCGCCGCGCGGCACTCCTCTCGTTCTCGTCCTTCCGGGAGCTGCTCGGCCGGGTGGATCCCAAGTGATCCCGCTGCTGGTCTTGGTCGGGCCGACGGCGAGCGGAAAGACCGAACTCTCGCTGCGCCTGGCCGAGGCGCTCGGTGGCGAGATCGTGGGCGCGGATTCCGTCCAGATCTACCGCGACTTCCTGATTGGAGCCGCCCAGCCGACCCCGGCAGAACGCGCCCGCGCGCCGCATCATCTGATCGGCGAGCTGGCGCCCGGAGACGAGGTCGACGCGAACCGCTACGTCGCCCTGGCCAGCGAGGCCATCGCCGACATCGACGCGCGCGACCGCCTGCCCATCGTCTGCGGCGGCACCTTCCTCTGGGTGCGCGCGCTCCTCTTCGGTCTGGCCGAGGCCCCCGCCGGCGACGAGACGATTCGCGAGCGACATCGCGCTTGGGCCGAGCGTGATGGCCGCCAGGCGCTGCACGCCGAGCTGGCTCGCGTCGACGCGCCGACGGCTGCGCGCCTGCACCCGAACGACTTCATTCGCGTGAGCCGCGCTCTCGAGGTCTACGAGCTGAGCGGTCGCCGCATGAGCGACGTCCAAGGTGAACACGGCTTCCGCCAGGCTCGCTACGACGCACGCCTGCTGGGGCTCGAATGGCCGCGTGACGTCTACGACGCGCGCGTCGCCGCGCGCGCTCGGATCATGTGGGAGCAAGGCTTGCTGACCGAGGTCGGCGAGCTTCTGGCCGCAGGCCACGGGCAGGCACGCGCCATGGGCGCGGTCGGCTACAAACAAGTCCGTGCGGCGCTGGAGCGCGGGCCGATCCAGCAGGCCGAGCTACTCGACGAGATCGTCCGCGCGACTCGGGTGTTCGCGCGCCGGCAGCGAACCTGGCTGCGAGAACAGCCGGTCGAGTGGTGGGACGCTCCGTCCGCCTACGACGAGCCAGCGTGGAGCCAGCGCGTCGACGAGCTGCGGCGATGGTGGGACGCAACGCGAGCCCGCCGCCGCGAACGCGGCGCCCACGAGCCCTGAGCTCACCCGGCAAGCTCGCCCTGCGAGCCCCGTGCAAGCTCGCCCTGCGAGCTCACCCAGTCAGCCGCCCTGCGAGCCCCATGCGAGCTCGCCGAAAGCGAACTCAGAGAGACAGCGCAGCGTCGAGCACGTCGAGGAAGCCGTCGCCCACGACGGTCGGGCTGGCGCCCGAGATTTCGACGACCTGGGCGCTGACCGCCGGACGAGCGACGAGCTGAGGTGCGAGCTCGGCCGGAGCCAAGTCGGCCGAAGCCGGCAGATCGATCGGAGGCTCCCCGGAGCGAGCCGGCTCCACTTCCAGTAGCTCCGAATTCGGCGCGGCGAGATCTGCCTCCAGCTCCCGCTCGGAAGACGGCACCACCGGCTCCTCGACGAGCGGCTCGTCGCGTTCGAACGACTGGGTCGGGCCCTCCTCGAGCGAGATGGTGGCGCCCAGCTGCTCCATGGTCGGCCCAGGGTGAGCAGCGTGCACGGAATGTGCGGGCTCGGGTCCCGATTCCGGCGGAGGAGTCAGCGGAGGAGCGGCGGCCGCCGAAGCGAACGCTTGCTCCAAGCTGGTGGCGACGGGGCTCGAATGGCTGGCCGGCGCCGGCTCGTCCAGATCGAACTCGCCGGTCTCCTGCACCTCCTCGACGTCGGAGAGATCTTCGATCTCCTCGAAGTCCTCGCTGGCCGCGGTGGAGGCAGGACCGGCCGAGATCGGCTCGGCCGAGATCGGCTCGGCGGCCTCTGCGACGGCGGCCAGCGGAGCGCGCGAGGCCGGCGCCGGATCATCGAAGTTGGGCTTGGCCTCGAGCGGGAAGGCGTCATCCAGTTCGAGCGGCGCGACCGCTGCCACGGGCGCAGCGGCGGTAGATACAGCAGCGGCGACGTGGCGCGCAGGACGCTCCTGCGCCCGCGCTTGCACACGACCGAGCAAGGCTTCCAGTGCGGCGACCCGTTGCTCGGTGCTCACGAAGCCCCTCCCTGATGCAAGACGTCGATGACGCTGCCCAGACCCTGTCCACCTTCTGCCAGGCCACGAGCGCGCTGGGCAGTCGACTCGCTGGCGACCAAGAAGGCCACCGAGCCATCCGACGGGAAGGCCACCAATCGTGCCGAGCGCGACCAACCGCGCAGCAGTGCGCCCTCGAGGACGCCGGAAAGCAATTCGACCGCGTCGCTCGGCGACCCACTCACGCGCAGGACCAAGGCCCGGCCCCAGCGCTCGGCGCTCAGGTTCCCCAGGCCGAGCAGCGCCAGCTGCCCTCCCACGTGCTCGGTCCAACCTGCGAGCGAGAGCGCCTCGCCCGAGAGCTTCTCGGTCACCCGGCGGCCCAACTCGGCCCCCAAGCCCAAGGCAAAGTC
>DATIDO010000543.1:0-4122 GCA_035456245.1 Polyangiaceae bacterium | reverse complement strand
GTCACGATCGGCGCGGGGGGACGCTCGAACGAATCGGCTACCGCGTCGACGACCTGCTGTCGCAACTGAGCGTCGAGCGGCCCGTGGTCCACCTCGAGCGTGAAGCGATCGTGTGCCCAGTCGTCGACGGTCCGCACGTCGGAGGCGATGATGTCGATGCCGAGGCTCGACAGCGTGCGCGTGACCGCGAGCAGGAGGCGTTCCGTGTCGGGTGCCTCCAGCACGAGCACGGAACGACCCTCGGCCAGCGAGCGCGGATCGAAGTGGATGCTCATGCTTCGCTCACTCTGACGCAGTGAAGGGGGCCGCGCCGTGGGCGCGCGGTGCACGGTCTGAGCTTCGTCCAGGTCCTCGTCGTCGGGGTGCGTGCGCCCGAGGAACTGCGTCAGGGTCGCCTCGACCTGCTCGACGCGTCCAGCGTCCAGCACGGCCGGGCCCTCCGAGCCCATGGGCCGGACCCAGAAGAAATCGACGGCTTCATCCGGAGCCTGGGGGATACGACGCGCGAAGATCTGAGCGGCCCGCACGTCGAGCTGATGGGTCACGAGCGCTGCACAGACGAGCGCCAAGAGTCCCGGCTCGTCGGCTGCCACCACACAAAGCATAGCGTCTTCGCCAGGTTGAGCGTCGCACAGGACGACCCGCACCTGGTCGGGGAGGCGGCTCAGCACGATTTCGGCGTGCATTTCGACGGCCTCTTTGCCAAATGTCCGGCCGTACTCGGGCGGCATCGTGGCAATGAAGCCGTCCACCATCGTGGCTCCGATCATGACGAATCCAACCCTGGCAACCGTTGCAGCCGGCCGTCAGTAATGTTTCCGCACTGATCAGGTTTCGAGTTTGGGTCATACGATGTGGGACCGCCGATCACACACAGCCCGTCATTTCAGGGCCTTGCGAGCGCTCCTGCTGGGCGCCGTGCTCCTTTCATGCAGCTCCGCTGGAAACTCGGCGGCGCCGCGTCGTGGGAGCCTGGTCGTCGTCGCGCCCCACCCCGATGACGAGGCGCTCATCTCGAGCGGCGCGATTCTGACCGCGCTGGACCGCGGCGACTCGGTGCACGTGGTCATCCTGACCAACGGAGACTTCGACTGCTTCCACGACGGACTGGCACGTCAGGCCGAGTCGGTCTCGGGCCTCTCGCGCCTCAGGCTGCCCGAATCGAACGTGCACTTCCTCGGATACCCGGATGGCTACCTGGCGCGGCTCGGCCACACGCCGCTCGAGCCGATGAAGCGGCAGGTGGATGGCTCCTGCACGAAGGCCACGGGCACGTACGGCAAGCGTGGCGCGGGCGGCGCCGAGGCTCACCGCGTGCGCACCGGCAGCTCGGCCCCCTACACCTCGGACGCTCTGGTCGACGATCTGCGCAGCCTACTGCGCGACTTCGCCCCCGATACGCTGATCGTCACGCACCCCGAGGATACGCATCCCGATCACGCTGCGGCTTACACCTACGTGAGGCGCGCCGTGACGACCTTGCCGGTCGCTCCTCGCATCCTCAGGGCCTTCGTACACAACGACGACTGCTGGCCGCTCTCCAACCAGCCCGGGCCGGATTGCCCGGCTCGCGCGCCCACGCCTCGGGAAGCGACTCCGGCGCTCGGCGGCTCGCTGCGTGGCTACCACGCCGATGTGCGCTGGCCCGTGCCGCGCGCCTGTCGCAACGACCGGCTGGAAGACAATCCCAAGCTTTCGGCCATCTTCGCCCATCGCTCTCAGGTGCAGGACAACCGGCAGAGCTACCTGCTGAACTTCGCGCGAGCCGACGAGATGTTCTTCAGCGAGCGGCCCCACCGCGACCACGCTGGGCGTTGGTCGACGGGCCCCGATCCACAGCGCGCGTTGGGCAGCTCCTTGGTGTTCGAGGCATCGGCGCAGGGAACGCCGGGACAGCAGTCGGAGCAGCGAGCGGAGCAACGCGGCTTGGAGCAGCGCGGCTTGGAGCAGCGCGGCTTGGTGCACCACACGCCGCTCGTGCTGTCGGTCGACACAGCTCGTCCAACGGCTGCGCAGCCGCTCCGCGTTTCGTTCTTGGAAGGCCCCGGCGGTCACTACGAGCTGCTCTTCGACGGAGAGGCGGCCAAGGTGCGGCTGCTGCGCAAGCGCGCTGGGGCCCAGGCCGAGATCCCTCTGCAAGAGTGGCTCTTGCCCCACGACGTGTGGACGAAGCCGAGGGAGGTGTTCCGCTTGCAGGTCGCGCGCGCGGAGACGATTCGCGCCTTCGAGCTGAGTTTGTGGTTGGGCGACGACTTCGTGGGCCAAGCCATCGACGTGGAGCCGCTGGAGCGCGGCGACCGCGTGGGACTCGAAGCCGCCCCCGTCGGTGGAGTCGAGCTTCGGATCTTCGAGTGAGCGGGCGGCCGCGGCTGTTCGTCGGCGCGGCTGTTCGGTGGCCGCGGCGGCCTGCTCGGACCCGAGGGAATTCAGCGGGCTTCGTTGTAGTTGACCATCCACTGGATGCCGAAGCGATCGGTGAAGTGACCGTAGTAGTCACCCCAGAACTGATCGGCGAGCGGCATGGCCACGACACCACCTTCGGAGAGGGCCGCGAACAAGCGATCGGCCTCGGCGCGACTGTCGGGTTGGATCGAAATGCTCGTGTTGTTGCCGACGAGGTGCGCGGGCCCCATGCCTGGCATCGTGTCGCTGGCCATGATGCGACCGCCGCCGGGCAGATCGAGGCCGACGTGCATGACGCGGTTCTTCAGTGCGTCGGGCATGCCGTCCGAGCCGGGCATGGTGCCGAAGCGATGGACCTCGGTCAGCGTGCCGCGTAGGGCCTTGGCATAGAACGTCATGGCCTCTTCGGATTGGCCGTCGAAGTTCAGATACGGGGAAATGTGCATGGTGTCCTCCTCCTGCCTTCGAGCCTGCCACGACTCGCGGCGGCACTCAGCACGGCGGCTGCACGTGGGAGAAATGGCGAACCTCGGGAGCCGAGCCCGTGGCCGGAGCGAGTTGCGCGCCGGCGCGGAGCTGTGCGCGACGACGCCGGAGGCCCATACCGGTGCGGGTGGCCTGTCGCCTCCGGAGTTTGCTGCTATCAACCCCGCGTCGACATGTTGCGCCGGCTGTACCTGTTGCCCATCGCGCTCCTGCTGAGCGCCTGCGATCGCGGGAGTGTGGAGGCCGAGGCGAAGGTTTCCGCCCGCGTGACCACCGAGCCGGCGAGCGCTGCGCTGCCGGGAAAGACCGACAAGTCGACCGATTCGGACGCGCCTGCCGCGGCCTCGAGCGCCAATTCAGGTCCGACCGAGCCGGCGAGCGCTGTGCCGGCGAGCGCTGTGCCGCCGAGTGAGGTGCCGGCGAGCGGTCTGCCGTCGAGTGATGGGCTGCCCCCGACGGACGCTCCTCGCGTGCACGCCAAGAGCCGCAATGTCTGGATCCGCAGTGGCCCGGCCAGCGACAACCAGTGGATCGGCATGCTCTGGTTCGGCGGCTCGGTGAAGATCCGCGACGAGCAGCGCCTGGCGGGTGCCGGTTGCGCCACGCCGTGGGTGCCTGTCGAGCCGCGTGGTTGGGTCTGTGTGGACGGCGAGCACGCCACCACCGACGCGCGGGATCCGGTGTTGCTCTCGCTCTACCCGTTCCGGCCGCGTGTCGAAACGGCTTTTCCGCATCGCTACGCCGAGGTCCACGAGCCAACGCGCCGCTACGAGCGGATGCCCGATGAAGCGCTACAGCGCGCCTGGGAGCTCAACTTCGATCGGCATCAGTCGGCTGTTCTGGCCGCGCGCGCCGCCAAGTCGGTCCCGGCCGAGCTGGGCCCCGTCGATGTGACACTGACGGGGCGCCTCGCTCCCGAGTTGCCTCCCTTGCCCTCGGGCCTGTCGGAGAAGCGGGATCGCATCGCTCCTCGCTCGGCGCTCGCCTTCGTCGATGCGTTCGACAGCGGCGGGCGGGCCTTCTTGCTGGCGGCCGATCTGAGCTGGGTGCCCCGCGACCGCGTGGAGACGTTGCCGCACTACGCATTCCAGGGTGTGGTCGTCGACAGCGCGAATCCGTGGCCGCTCGCGTTCTTTCGCGGGCGTCAGCGGCCGGCCTTCGAGCGCGGGGCCGATGGTCGCCTGGTCGAGAGCTCCCGGCGCTTCGAGCGCTTGGATCACGTGTCCTTGGCAG
>DATIDO010000542.1:0-3247 GCA_035456245.1 Polyangiaceae bacterium | reverse complement strand
ACCGCCGATGGGCCGACGCTCGCGGCGGACGGCAGCATGTGGTTCCGCAACACTCGCTTTGCGCAGTTCGACGGGAAGCTGCTGGTGCTGGAGGAGATCCGCCTCTTCCAAGGGCACTACCGTGGCGAAGTGCGCGAGGCGCCCGTGGAGTGGATCGAACTCACCGGCGACTCGGCACCGGCATTCATGCAGGTCTCGACGGCGTGCAGCCGCCGCGAGGCGGCGCTCGGTGCAGCGGCCGTGTTCATCGTGCTCAGTACGGAGTGACGAGGCCGCGGGGCGCGCGCGCCCGGGAGCGCAATGGTTCGCGCCGGCGCGGGTTGGTGCGCGATGGCGGAGCGGAGCGACGGCTTGCGCGAGGGTGAAGTTGGGGCGCGCCGGCGCGGGTGGAGCGCGACGGCGACGCGAAGCGGCGGCTTGCGCGAGGGTGAAGTTGGTGGCGCCGGCGCGAGGTGGAGCGCGACGGCGTCGCGAAGCGGCGGCTTGCGCTGGGGTGAAGTGGTCGCGCCGGCGCGGGGTTTGAGGCGGATGCTTGCGGCTGGAGAGGTGGTGGGATGTCGGATTAGGTGGGGTCCCTCGAGCGGGTCCAGCTGGAGCAACACGCGATGGAGATGGAGTCAGTGACTAATTCGGTCCCGGCGCCCGTCCCCCTCAGGAGGCCCAAATCAACCTGGGACGGGTGACTGAGTGGGGCTGGGGGGCTGCGGAGGCGCTGGGGGGACCTACATGGGAGGGCGTGGGGGAATGAGTATTCGTTGTGACCACCGAAGTGCACGGGTGTTAGTTCAATCCCTAACTAAACCAGATCCGTTCACACTAGAGTTACCGAATGTTCGTTCAGTTTCGGCGGATTTCCGCGGTCGGCATTTCTTGGGGATGGGTGGGGCTCTGCGGAGCTGCCTTGGCGGTGGGCCTGGCGGCAGGCTGTTCGTCGGACGCGGCCATCTCAGATAACGGAAACGGAAACGACAGCGGCGACTCGACCGACGTCGGCAGCGGTGATGCCGGTCTCGATGACGTCGGCTTCGGTGACGATGACTCGGGCCTCGGTGGCAGCACTCCAACCGATCCGTGCCTCGCCGACAATCCACCCGACTACTGCATCCTCCAGTACGAGACCGCCGGCCCCGGCTGTGGCGACGGCGAAGTGAATCAGGCCGACGAACAATGCGACGACGGCAACGGCTTCCCCGGCGATGGCTGCAACGGCCTCTGTCAGGTCGAGGCCAACTGGGACTGTAGTAGTGGTGAATGCGTGCAGACCATCACCTGTGGTGATGGCGTTCGGGAGGGCTACGAGGTCTGTGACGACGGCGATACGCAAGCTGGAAATGGCTGCAGCGCCGACTGTTTGAGCATCGATCCGTTCTTCCTCTGTCCGGTCGATGGCGGCGCCTGCGTCTCCACGGTGGCCTGTGGTGACGGCCGCATTTCGGGCAACGAGCAGTGTGAAGACGGCGACACCGATCCGAACGATGGCTGTGGCACCGACTGTCGCCTCGAAGCCGGCTGGTTCTGCCCCGGCATCAACAAGCCCTGTCAGAAGGTGCCCTTCTGCGGTGACGGCATCCAGGGTGGCGGCGAGGAGTGCGACGACAAGGACACCGACTCGGGCGACGGCTGCTCCGAGATCTGCCAGGTCGAGAACGGCTACGCCTGCCCCGAGCCCGGCAAGGCCTGTATCGCCATCGTGATCGACTGCGGCGATGGCGTGATCGCCGGCACCGAGACCTGCGACGACGGGAACAAGGCCTCGAGCGACGGTTGCTCGTCGAGCTGCCAGGTGGAGACGGGCTTCAGCTGTCCGACTGCCGGCGCGCTCTGCAACCCGATCTGTGGCGACGGCAAGCGCGTGGGCAACGAGGCCTGTGACGATGGCCGCAAGGACAACGGCGACGGCTGCTCGGCGAAGTGCACCTGGGAGCCGGGCTTCTTCTGCCAGCCGGCGGCGCCTCACGGCTGCGTGGCCGACACGTGCGGCAACACCAAGGTGGGCAACGGCGAGTCTTGTGACGACGGTAACAAGGTGCCGGGCGACGGCTGCAGCCCCGATTGCCGCGCCGAGCCCAGCTGCACCACCTACGGAACGGCCGGCTGCACGTCGAAGTGCGGTGACGGGCTGCTGATCGGTGAAGAGTGCGATGACGGGAACACCCGCAACGGCGACGGCTGCTCTTCGACTTGCAAGGTGGAGGTCGGGTTCAGTTGCGTGCAGCCGTCGGCCTGCGCCACCAAGCTGCCCTGGGACCACGACAACGACAACGCGACCGCGGCCATCCCCACCTGCGTGGACCGCGTGCCCGTGATCTATCGCGATGTGGATGCCAATCACCCCCACTTCGAACCGGGGTGGAACAGCGGCGGCACCCAGGGAATGGTGCTCACCACGCTCGACGCGGCAGGTAAGCCGGTTTGGAGTGGGACCAGCGACGGCGTGATCAACTCCGGAAACTCCAGCTATTTCTCCAACTGGTACCGAGACTCGTCGTCGAGCACGACCGTGCTGGGTGAGCTCGTCCTCTGGGATCGTGATCGCGTCGCGACCGACGCGGCCTATGCCACGAGCCAGAACGCCAGCGGCATCTCGTTCGTGAACCGCTGGGGCGCCGAGGGTGAGCAGTGGCGCATCCTCAGTGGTGGCTCGGGTCCCAAGTACTCGTGGTGCAGCAACAACGCGGCCGATGGCTGCGCCGCTTGTGCGCAGGCCAACATGGTCGCCTGCCATGCCCCCTGTACGCCGTGGAACAACACCTCGGCGTGCGCGGAGTACCCGCCCGACACCGCCGGCACCTGGACTGCCTGGGACGGCAACCCGCTGTTCTTCCCGGTCGATGGCAAGGGGCGTTCACCGACCGGCGAATACGGAATGGCCGACGTGCCCGACATCTACGGCGGTGGCAGCGAGGCGAGCCGCGTTCCCGGCGCGACCAGCCACAACTTCCACTTCACCAGCGAGATCCGCCGCTGGTTCAAGTACGACTCGAGCAAGACCTACAAGCTCGATTTCACGGGTGACGACGACGTCTGGGTGTTCATCAACGGCAAGCTGGCGGTCGACCTCGGCGGTTGGCACCCGGCGCTCGATGGCACCGTGACCATCAACGCGGCCAGCGCGGCAACCTTCAGCCTGCAGAACGGCAAGGTCTACGAGATCGTGGTCTTCCAAGCCGAGCGCAAGAAGACGGGCTCGTCCTACCGTCTGACCTTGAGCGGCTTCAACTCGAACGCCTCGGTGTGTTCCTCGGTG
>DATIDO010000541.1:0-13296 GCA_035456245.1 Polyangiaceae bacterium | reverse complement strand
CGAGCAAGCTGCGCTCGCCGCGCTTCTCGAACCGCTGAACTGGCCGCTCGGCGCCGTATCGGCGCGCCCAACGCTCCATCGTGCGGGCATGCGCGATCTCTTGCCGAGCAGCCCGCGCCAGACGCCCACGAAACACGCGGTCGATGCCGTGGCGCGACAGCTCGCGACTCAACTCGCGGAAGCTCACGACACTACCCGCCTCGTCCGCCGCCGACCGTGCGAACCAAGCGCCAATCCCCATGGCCCGAACTGGCGCCCGCTCCCCCCAGTTGGCGTGACGGCGACCAGCCGGAGGCGTGGGGGGGACGAGCAACTCGCACGTTCCCGAGATCGGCTCGGGAAACGCGGTCACCGGTCCGTCCGCAGGCAATCCGCCGTATCCGCCCTCCCCACCTTGCCCGTCAGCACCAAATCCGAGATCGGCGGGATCGAACGTGAGTCGGCACTCGAGTGCCTGCTGCTCGAGGCAGAGCTTCTTGCATTCCTCGCCTTCTACGACCCCAGTCTCCACGAACGGCAGCAGCTGTTCGCGTGTGAAGCCGACTTCCATTTCCGTTCGGTATGGGCCCGCCCCTTCCCCCGAACCGCACGCGAGCAGATTCGATGCGGCCCCGCTCACCAACACCGATTGCAGAACCAACGCCAAGCTAGGCACACGCATCGTCTCGGCGTTTAGCCGGTTTGGGCGGCAGGCCCTGTCCGTTTCGTTCACCGACCGCGAACGAATTTCGTCGGCGCGGGCCGACGCCGTACTTGCACGGTGGACGGCTGCACCGACAAGGGGACCGCCCCGCTGCTCTTGCCCAGCCTGGGCGTCGAGATGGGCTGGAACCGAGCGGGAGCGCTCCCCTGAGCCGGCGCGCGGGGCCCCCTGGCTTCGGGGCCCGCCTCGGTTATGAGGGCTTGTCCGCCATGCAACCCCAGATCGTCCATTTGGCCGGGCGCGGCACCGATCGGCTGCTGCCCGAACTGCTCGCCCTCCTGTCGTCTCAGCGCGCGGTCGTGCTGGATTTGTCTCAGCAGACGCTGGGCAACACGCTGACGTTCTCGGTGAAGCTCGGCGGGGCCAACGCCGCCACCGTGAGCAAGGCTCTCGCCGATTTCGCCCAGCGCGGTGATCTGAGCTGCGCGGTCGTGACCGGTGAGGAACAGCCACCAGGGGACGCCGCTTGCGGCGTGTGCGTGACCTTGCTCGGCGATCTGCACAACGCCAACCCCTTGGCCGAAGTGCTGAGCGTGCTGGAGCGGCGCGGTATGGGTGTGCGCCAGACGCGCTCGCTCGGCGGCGAGAGTCTGCGCGGCGTCGAGCTCTACGCCCAGCGCAAGACCGGCGGACGTTTCCCCGATCCGGAGCTGCGCGATCTGCGCAGTGAGCTCTTGGCTCTCGGCAGCGGCCTGGGCTGCGATCTGGCCGTGCAGCGCGACGACTTCTATCGCCGCAGCAAGCGCCTGCTCTGTATGGATGTGGACTCGACCTTCGTGAAGGGCGAGTTCATCGACGAGCTGGCCGAGCTGGCCGGCGTGAAGCGTCAGGTGGCGGAGATCACGGCCAGCGCCATGCGTGGTGAGCTGGATTTCAAGGGCGCGCTGCGTGAACGGGTGAAGCTGCTGCGGGGCCTACCGATGAGCCGCGCGCTGGAGCTGTGTGATCGCTTCGAGCTCTCGCCTGGCGGCCACGATCTGGTACGCACGGGCAAGCAGCTGGGCCTGCGTATCGGCCTGGTGAGCGGCGGCTTCGACTTCTTCGTACAGCGCCTCAAGCAGCAGTTCGAGCTCGACTTCGCCTTCGCCAACCAGCTCGAGGTCGAGAACGGCGTGCTCACCGGCAACGTCGTCGGCACGATCGTCGACAGCGAGCGCAAGGCCCAGGTGCTGCGCGACATGGCGCACGTCTACGGCATTCACCTGCAGCAGACGATCGCCGTCGGCGACGGCGCCAACGACATCCTGATGCTCGAGGCCGCGGGCCTCGGCATCGCCTACCAGGCCAAGCCGCGCCTGCGCGAGATCGCCCACGCGCACTTCAGCCACCACGACCGACTCGACACGCTCTTTTACCTCATGGGCTTCGACGTGCCCGAAGTGACGTCGGCTTGCCGCTGAGGCGCTCGTACGCATGAGCAAGCTCCGACTGCCTCTGATTGGCTCCGGCGAAGAGCTGAGCGGCGCCGCGCCCCCGGCCTTCGAGCGCTCGCTCCGCGCTGCGACACCCGGCGACGCAGAACACCGCCGTCTCGTCGGTATCTTGATCGCGCCCACCCGCGAAGCAGCCAGCTCGTCCGTACCGCCGTCGGCCGCCCGCTTCCTCACCGAAGCGCTCGACGCCGCCCAAGTCTGGGCAGGGGGAGGCGCGAGCACCGACGCCGTCCACCTCGGCCGCAAGAACGCCTTCGCTGCGCTGCCCACCATCGAGGACGCCACCATCCAGGCCGTGCGCAAGGCGCAAGAGCTGGAGCAGCGCACCGCATCACCGCTCGATCGCCACGCCGACCACGTGGTGCTCCGCTACGCGTCGCTGGCCGCGCATTTCGCCACCTCGGCGACCTGCCATCTGCTCGACGCCATCGAAACGCCGCCCCTTTTGCTCGAAGTCCTGCGCGACGTCGCCGGCGCGCACGCCTACCTGAAGACGGGCCTGGGCGCCGCGCGCGATCCGGCCTTCCGCGCTCGTTCGGTCGAACAGGCCGAGTGGGAAGCCGCCCGTCCCATCAGCCGCGCGCTGGGCCACGCCGCCACCGAGCTGGCCCCGCAAATCTTCCACGAATTCCTGGGCGCCCGCTGGCGCGCCCTGGCGACCGAAGAGCGCGGCCGACTGGACGCGCTGGTAACGCCCACCTGAGTCCGTGGGCACCTGCTCGTGCCAATCCGGGTCACGAGCGACCCGGTCAGCGTTACTCACGGGCTCCAGCGCGTTACTCACGCCCTACCTGGCGTTACTCACGCCCTACCTGGCGTTACTCACGGGCTCCAGCGCGTTACTCATGCCCTACTTCGCGTTGCTCGTGCCCAGCTGAGCGCTCCCGTTGGGCTGAAGATCTCGCTGGACTGAAATCATCCAGCAGGAGACGTCCGGGCAGCGCATTCTCGTGGGAGTAGAGGCGATTTGTCGCCCCACGAAGGAGCGCTCGATCGACAAATCGACGGACATGCGCCGTCTTCATCGCCCCATTGGTTTCGCCATTCCTTGCCTGCTGGGTCTCGCCGTCGCGGTGGCCTGCGGGTCCAACGACGACGGCTCCCCCGACAACGATGGTGGTGGCGCACCAGGAGACTCGGGCGCGGACAGCGACGGGACGGACAATGGCACGGACGACGGTGCGAACGGCACCGGCGGCCTCCCGGGCACCAGCTGCGCGAACGCGAGCCCGCACCTCGCGGTGACGCGGCTCGACGCACTCGGGATCGCTGCCATGGGCAAGCCCTTCGACACCACGAGCGACGATCGCAGCGGGCCCAACTCCTGGGGCGCTCGCTACGGCAAGACGCCGGAGATTGTCCCGCACGTCCAGGGTGAGGAGCTGGCCGTCGCTTTCCAGGATCAAGAAGACGGCGAGCACCTGTACGTGGTGCGCGTCGGCGTCCACGGCGAGGAATACGCGGTGACCTCGGCCTTCGAGGTCGACAGCCTGGGTCGCCTGATGGGCTTCACCCGTGACGACGATGGCCACTACTACGTGGCAACCGGCGTGGACGAAGACGAACAGGTCGACGCCACCTACCCACCCAACGACATTCACCGCCCCGACATCGTGCGGGTGGTGAAGTTCGACGAGAACGGCTGTGTGCTCATGGAGTCCGACGTGGACATGGAGCGCGGAGCCAAGGACGCCGGCTCGGAGATCATCGTGAATCCGATGACCGCCGCCTCGTCGCGGCTGGTCTGGGGCGCCGATCGGCTCGTCTTGGTCCACGGGCACAACACCAAGCCGGATCCCAACATCGGCGGCACTCGCCACCAGAAGGCGATCACCACGCATCTGGACGCGAACACCGGCGCCGCTACTCGCACCTCCAGCATGTGGGTCAGCCACTCGTTCGATCAGCGAGCGCTGTTCGACGGCACGGGCTTCGTCGAGTTCCACCTGGGTGACGCCTACCCGCGCACCCTGGCTCTGGGACGCTACGGCGACGACGAGGCCGAGGGCGCCTACGCGGTTTTGCGCATCAAAGGTGACGTGGGCGCCAACGAGACCCACACCCGCCTGGGTTCGATCGTCCGCACCGAGGACGCGACCCACGGCTACATGGCGTTGTTCGCCACCGAGGACGACGACGTGACGACCGAGGTCGTCAACACCCCGCGCAACCTCGCCATCGCCCGCATTCGTGCCGATTTCGCCACTCTGGACACGGACAGCTCGGTCGTCGACGAAGGCGCGGGTACCACCGTGTTGTCCTCCACCCAGCACTGGACGGCCGGCACTCCGCCGACGCCTCAGCAGGCCACCTACGAGAACCACCTGCGCTGGCTCACCGACTTCCCTGCCAACACCCATGCCGAGCGGCCCCGCCTGGCCAACCTCGGTGGGGGTACGTTCGTGGTGCTTTACGAGCAGTGGACGACCAACGGGACGAACGCGAACAACGACGCCTACGTCGGAACCTATGGCTTGGTGGTGGACGACAGCGGCGCGGTGACAAAGCCGGCGGCGGCCATCTCGGGCGCTCCCCCCATCGACCGCGGCGACGACATCGTGTCGCTCGGTGGGCGCGCGCTCTACGTCACGGGTGACGGCACCTCGCTCTGGCTCAACTTCGTCGACGACCAGTTGGCGGGCGAGCGCTTCGAGTTGCCGTGAGGCAGCAGCCGCGCACGGGCCGTACGACGATCTTTGCGCGGCTTCGACCGTCGAATGGGGAAACGGCAGAATTTGCCCTTCCTGCGTAGCTGGACCGGAACTTGCTGTGGGAGCGGAAGCACCTCGTTCGAGGCCCTTCCCCATGAACCACGACTCACCCCTCGGCTCGCTTCGCTCCCTCCATTTCTTGTCCCTGTTGCTCGCCGCCACCTCGCTGGCGGCGTGTGGTGACGCCCTCGATGACGAGCCAGGCGGCTACGGCGGAGCCGGCACGGGTGGCCTCGCCGCGGTCGGGGGTACCGCCGCCGTTGGTGGGACCGCAGCAGTTGGCGGCACCGCGGCGGTCGGGGGCGCAGGCGTAGGCGGCGGTGATCCCGGTGGCGCGGCGAGCGGCGGCAGCGGAGGTAGCTTCGACGAGACCGGCGGCGCGGCGGGCACGGGCGGCGAACCGAGCGAACCAGCCTACTTGCCGGCCTTCTGTGATGGCCTGCCGACTGCGCCGACGGGCAACCAGTGGCAAACCGCGCGCGTCTTCTACCAGGACGGCAAGCTCAACTACGCGAGCGATGGAGCGCAGAACCGCGTGCCCGACTTCAGCTACGCCGGCTACGCCTACGGCGAACGCCCCTTGCCGACGGTTCCCGAGATCGAGCGCGTGGCACCCGGAGCCGGCGACGACGGCGCGCGGATCCAGGCGGCCCTCGATCGGGTCGGCGCCCGAGAACGTGACGCCAACGGCTTGCGCGGCGCCGTGGTGCTCGAGCCTGGCACCTATCAAATCGGTGGCCAGCTGCTCGTGAACCAGAGCGGCGTCGTGCTGCGAGGCGCTGGCCAGGGCAGCGATCCCGCCACGAACACCGTGCTCCAGTTGACCGGCACCACCCAGCGCACGGCCATCCGGGTCGGCTCGGGCAACGGAAACCCTTGGGCCCGAGGCACCGGTGTGGCCGTCACGACGCCGTTCGTGCCGGTGGGCTCGCGTAGCTTCTCCGTATCCAACTCGGCCAGCTTCAACGTCGGCGACGAGGTGATCGTGGTGCATCCCTCGAGCCAGGCCTGGATCAACGCGGTCGACGGCGGTGGCACGGCCAGTGACGCCGGCTGGGCCGCCGGGTCGAAGGATCTCGTCTGGTTCCGACGCGTGGTGGCCAAGGATGGCAACGCACTGACGCTCGATGCACCCGTCTACAACCAGCTGAACGCCAGCCTTACCACCGCGATGGTCTACCCCATGACCAACAAGGCCTACCGGACCCAGCTGGGTGTGGAGAGCCTACGCATCGACATCCAGACCCAAGGTGGCGAAGACGAGGCTCACGCTTGGGACGGTGTGGGCGTGGTGGGAGCCGAGGACGCCTGGGTGAAGAACGTCACCGTCCTGCATTTCGGCCACGCGGGCGTCTACACGCAGGGCGCGGTGCGCGTCACGGTCACCGGCAGCGTGGCCATCGAACCCGTGGGCATCCGCACCGGCGAGCGCTTCTACAACTTCGACGCCGAGAGCAACAGCAACCTGATCTTGTTCACGGGCTGCGAGGCCCGCGACGGACGCCACAACATGATCGCCAACGGTACGGGCTCTTCGTCGGGTGTCGTCTGGCACCGCATCGACTCGCGTGGCGCCAGTTCGCAGAGCGAGGGCCACCGTCAGTGGAGCCATGGATTGCTCTTCGACAGTGTTTACGGTCCTGCCCCCGGTCAGGTGCAGCTGCTGAACCGCGGCGACTATGGCACCGGGCACGGTTGGTCCACCGCGCACTCGGTCATCTGGAACCACAACGGCGTCTCCCGCGTGCAGAAGCCGCCGACCGCGCAGAACTACGCCTTCTCCAGCGCGGGCAGCCTGAGCACCTCGTACCCGTTCCCGGGCGAGGGTCCCACGGGCGAACACGACATCCGCAACTCGGGTGAGCTGTTCCCGCGCTCGCTCTACGAAGCGCAGCTGTGCGAGCGCCTGCTGGCACGCTGAGGCGCCAGCTCGAACGGTTGGGCGTCCCGCTGGCTCGGGCGGGCGCCTCGGAGGTGCTGGACCGGGGCCCGATCCGAATGGGACCTCGGCTGGTTCACGCTCCGGGAGCGGCTCAGTCTTCCTTCGGCGCGACGTAGTCGGCCGGCGCGGACGAACCTTCACCGAAGAAGTACTTGTCCATCTCGGTGTACCAGATGCGCTGGCCCGACTCGCTGGTCAGATCGAGGCGGTACTCGTTGATCAGCATCTTCGAGTGCTCGAGCCACTTCTTCCACGCCTCGGCCGAGACGTTGTCGAAGATCTTCTGGCCCACCTCGCCCTTGATGGGAGGCTTCTCGAGGCCCGGCGCTTCGTGGCCGAGCTTCACGCACTGAACGGTTCGGGACATGACGGGGCTTTTCAAACCACCAAAGGTGGGACACGTCCAGTCGGACCGGCCCCACCGCCCCACTGGGCGGGGCAGGGCCCCACAGGGCGGGCAGAGGCGCCGGCGGGACGAAAAGGCTGGGCGGGGGCCTGTCACCCCCGCCCCAGCTGGCTCACTCGGCCGTCCGCTCCAGCTCGAACAACCGGACGCTGTCGCTGGCCTCGTGGACGAGTAACAGCAAGTCGGCGTCGATGGGGCTGTCCGCGCGCGGGATGAACAGGGGGCCCTCGGGCTCCAAGTCACCGGCGTTGGCGCACGTCAGCGGAGCCACCACGCCACGGGTCGTGCCGCACACCCCGGCGCTCTTCGGCACCACGCTGAAGTTGCGGGTGTTCGTGTAATCGACGAACTGCGGATGCAACGGATCGGTGATCTCGTAGGTCACGAAGCCGCCGAAGCGCTCGAAGTTCACGAACACGAAGCGGCGTCCGTCGATCTCGCCGACTGCCAGATGTTCGGGCTCGGGTCCGCGGTCGTCACTGCGTGAATCGAACGACAGCTCGTCCTCCGAGGTGTTGAAGGCCGCGGGCGCGAAGTCGGCGGTGATGCGCTCGAATGCGTCACCGCTGTCCCAGATCAAGGCGCCGTCCGACTCGCGGAAGATCGAGAAGGAGCGTGAGCCCAGCGTGACCAACTTGGTCAGCTTGCCGTTCTCGTCCGGACGCGTCTCCAGGTGGCTCAGGTTGAGACGACCCAGCTTGGCGTTGCTCGCCAGCTCTGCCTCGGTGAAAATCGAGGCGTCCAGCGTGTAGCCGAATTTGCTGGGGTTCACGAGATCGGCCAAGCGCTGCTTCTCCGGGAACAGCGCCGTGTCGAAGGGATCGCCTTCGTTGGCGGTCACCAGGTAGCGAACGCCGTCCACGTCGAAGGCGTGGATGCCGTCGGCCTGGAAGAGCGAGGTGATCGGCCAAGGCCGGATGTTGATGGCGCCGTCCTTGTCGCTGGCGTCCAGGCCATGCCCTTCCTGCGAGTGATCCTTGGCGCCGGGGCTCCACAGCTTCACCAGCTCGCCCTGCTCCAGATCGATGGCGCCGATGGCGTTGTTGCGCTGGAAGGTCACGTAGGCGAAGCGATCGTCCTCGGAGATGGTGATCGCCTCGGGGTTCAGGTTCTGGGCCACCGTCGGCGCGGCCACCGCGGCCTGCGCCGCCGTGGGGTTGGGAAGATCGGCCGGGCTGACGATGCGCACGCCGGCCGCGATCAGCTCGGCCCGCTTCGAGTTCCAGTCGGAGAAGCCCACGATGGTGAGATCGGGAGCAAAGGCGATGGCCCCGGCGGTCTCGCTGGTGGCCGCGCGGATCGCAGCGAAATCGAGCTGTCCGCTGGGATCCAGCTCCAGAATGGCCACGTGGGCCTCGGGATCGTAGGTCCAGTCGTCGGAGTTGCTACCCGAGTCGGTGATCACCAGGCGCTTGCCGTCGTGAGTGCGCTTGATGCGGCCGGCGCCCGGGAGCTCGAGCGGCTCGCCGATGGCGACACCTTGGGTGTTGAAGAAGAACACGCGCGGACTTGCGCCGCTGAGCGGGTCCGCCGGTCCCGCCGTGACGGCGAGCAGACCGTTCACCAGCGTCAGGCCGTTGGGAGCGAACGAGATCGGCCCCTCACCCTCGTCCACCGCCAGGGCGATCGAAGCCACCTTTTGCGGAACGTTCGGATCCGTGATGTCGACGACGTCGACGGCGAAGCGGTCTTCGCTGCCGTGGAACAGGCGACGCGAGACGGGATCGTAGGTGGGCGGACTGGCAGGGGTGTTCTTGGAGAAATAGCCGCCGTGGTACACGCCCAGAGGCCGCACGCGCAGCGTACCGAAGCCAGTTCCGGCTTCGCCGCCACCTTGGCCACCGCCGCCCACCTGCAGCGCGCCGCCCGTGGCCTGGCCGCCGCTCGCCTCACTGCCCTGCCCACCGCTCGCCTCGCCCGTGGAGCCACCACCACCGGCATCGGTCGAATCAGCGGAATCGCCGCTTTCGCACCCCAGCGGCACGCTCGCAAAGCCAGCCAACAGCACACCGAGCGCAGCTCGGGACAGGTACCCAGATACTCGAATCGACACTCGACTCCTTCATGACCCTGAAAGCAGCGAGGCCGGATGCCGATCCACGCCGTCATTGGCGGGGATCCCTCCGAGCTCGCTCAGGGACAGAGCGGTTCGAGCGACGAGCTGTGTTTCATCGGGGATGCGCAGCTAGCACGGCCGATCGGCCGGCTGCAACGAGGCCCGTTGGTTTCGTCCATCAAAGCGGACGGCCCTCCACTCTATCGATTCGCGATACGTGATCGATTCGCGATACGTGCAGGCCGCCGAACCACGTACGCACCGACTACGAGTGGCAGCGCGACGAGAACGAGGAAGATTCAATCGACGACGGGACCCGCCACGAGCAGTCCAACGATGCCGAGGATCGAAAGCGCCGCCAGCGCCAAGACGATCGACATGGCGCGCCGGCCGAGCCAGCTCGGTCGCTGGCGCCTCATGACGGAAGCTCCTCGGTCGAGCTGCCCGCGTCGAACACGAGCGCGCGTGACGGTTCGTCCAACGACAGCTCCCCCGCAGCGAAATCGCCCTGTGAAACCTCGCCCCCGCGCGTCGCAGGGGACAGGCGCTTCAAGCGCCTGCGATCCCACCACAGCCACGCGCCGTTGCCCGTGATGAACAGCGTGAGCCACGTACACAGCGTCCACAGGATCTTGAGCGGCAGGCCGCCGTAGTCACCGAAATGCAGCGGCTCGGAGAGCGCGACGGCTTGGATGTAGCTGGGCACCGGGGGCGCGGAGCTGAGCGCGCCGGTCTTGGCGTCGACGATGGCCACGCGCAGCAGCCGCTCTTCGGCGCCCTCCTGGCCAGCCAAGAGCACCGTGTAGTGACGCTGCGTCGAGTAGTTGGTGAACGGATAGATGATCGAGGTGACGCGCCAGCCCGGGACGGCAGCCGACGCGACCTCACGCGCGCGATCGGGTCCGACCGTCAGGTGCTCCAGCTGGACCGCTTCGTCGTGCGCCGTGCGTGCCCTCAGTTCGCCCAGCGCCGTCACCTGCCAAAGGCCAATCAGCACCGAGCCGAAGCCGAGCAGGAAGCCAGTCGACGTCACCACCAGCGCCCAGCCGAGCGTGATGGCGCCCAGGAAATTGTGCAGATCCAGCTGGACGAGCCGCGGGCTCTTGCCGCGTCGCAGCAGACCGAACGCGAACTTGCGCACGTAGGGCGCGTAGACGACCACGCCCGAGAACAGTGCGACCAGTACCAGCAGAGCGATCAGCGCACCCAGCAGCTCACCGATAGGCCCGAGGAACCACTGCGCGTGGAGCTCGAGCAGGAAGCGCGTGAACGACTCGTTCGGGTTGCCGGACGCTGGCGCGCCGGTGGTCAGATCGGCGTAGCGTAGCTGCGCCTTCTCGAAGTCGATGGCCTCCCGAGGACCCGTGACCACCGCGAGCACGCCTTCGTGCTCCTGGGAATCGATGCCGAGGGAGAGCACTCGCTCCCCCGGATGCTCCGCCAGCACCCGAGACACCACGTCGCTCAGGGGCAGCTCGGGGCCTCCCGAACTGCTGCCTTCGGGCAGCACCCCGAGCGCGTGGTCGATCTCCTCGTGAAAGACGAGGAGGCTGCCGGTGATGCACAGGACCAGGAACGGCAGTGTGGCGAGCAGGCCGGCCCAGCGGTGGAGCCACAGGTTCAGGCGAAACCAGCGAGTGTTGGTGGAATCTGGTAACAAGTCGGTCTCGTGTTGGGGCAGCAGGAGCGCAAACTGCGTTTTCTGCCTGTGATTCGGACCGCCAGACTGTCGCAATGGCATCTCATTCGCAACATGAACCCGACCCAGGTTGAGGTTGGGGGGGGTCCCTGCGGTCCGGGTGAGGTTGGGGGAACCCATCGACCCGACCCAGGTTGAGGTTGGGCGACCCGACCCAGGTTGAGGTTGGGGGCGCAGGTTGGCGATCTGCCGCGTGGGGCGACAGACGGCGCAACAGATGGAGCCGGAGCACCCGACTGAGTCAGGGCCTGTCGTAAGGCTGCTGGATGGTGACCACGAAGCGGGCGGGACCCGTCTCCGTCAGCCGGACGAAGGTCGCCGCGATGGCCGACTGACCACGGCCACGGGCTTCGAGCACCTGTCTCACGACTTGCTCACGATCGGTGATCGGCACGCCGTCCACCTCGATCAGCCGATCGCCCGGCTCCAGCTCCGCCACGAATGCCGCTCCTCCGTCGATCTCGAGGCCCGCTGGCAGGGCATCTTGCGCACGGAAGCGCGCGCGCGGGACCGTCTCGGCACGCGCCCAATCGAGGACCTGCGCTACACCAATCGCGAGATCGCCCCGAGGTACCGATCCATGGGGTCGCGGCGACGCGACCAGGCGCGCGCCCGGCCCCACGGCACCTGCCGTCCGAGGAACCTGCCCGCCCAACGGTGCCGCATCGCTCACCGCACCCTCGGAGGACGCACCCTCGAGCGGCCCCGCGGGCGGTTGCTCACGCAGCGACTCGCCTGCCGCGCGCGCGGCCAGCGCAGCCCGATCGAGCATGCGCCCGCCGAGCCAGCGCCCCACGACCAGCGCCGACACCCAACCGAGCCCGGCTGCCGCCGCTAGAACCAGGATTTTCTTCATCCTCGCGCCTCGCGGGCTGGGCCTCGCCCAGCCCCGCCAAGCCGAGTCTCGCCGCCCGGCGCTCGGCAGGCAATCCAAGCTTGCGCTATGTTCCCCCCGTGGCCTCCCGCGAGCTCATCGACCTCGGCTATCGCCGAATCGTCCTCTTGCTGGTGTCGCTGATCATCGTGCCGACGGCGCTCTTGCTGATCATCGGCATGGTGCTGCTCTTTCTCGGCGGCTTCGAGTCCCGCAACGTCGTGCTCGGCATCCTCGTGCTGGCGCTGTCCGGCGCCATGATCACCGGCGTCATCCTGGTTTGGGTGTTCGTCCGCCGCGAGGCCAACGTGTCCCGACTGCAGAGCGACTTCGTCTCCAAGGTGAGCCACGAGCTGCGCACGCCCCTGACCTCGATCCGAATGTTCACCGAGACCTTGGCCACACGCGCCACCGATCCGGAGCAGCAGCGGCAGTGCATCGAGGCCCTGGAAAAGGAGAGCCGGCGCCTGCAGGAGCTGATCGACCGACTCCTCGACTGGGGCCGCATGGAGAGCGGTCGCCGGGAGTACCGGATGGTCGATACGGATCTGCGCTCGATCGTGCAGAGCGCCGTGGAGGCCTTCGAGGCCATGCGCATTCGCCGCGACGTCGAGCTCGACGTCGCCCTCCCGCCCGAGGGCTTGCACATCCATGGCGACCGCGGTGCGCTGGTGGATGCCTTGCTCAACCTCCTGACCAACGCAGCCAAGTACGGCGGACACCCGTGCCGTGTGCAGGTGCGCTGCGCGGAGTCGGCCAAATCCATCTACGTGTCGATTTCCGACAACGGCATCGGCATCCCGCAGGTCGAACACAAGCGGATTTTCCAGAAGTTCTACCGCGTGGATGATCGCCTCTCGCGCCAGCAAGAAGGCTCCGGCCTGGGCCTGGCCATCGTGCAACACGTGGTGAAGGCTCATGGCGGACGCGTCGAGCTCTCGTCGCGCCCCGAACAAGGCAGCACCTTCTCTCTGGTGCTCCCCCGTCCCCTGGAGACCCAACCGTGACGCGTGTGTTGATAGTGGAAGACGACGAGAGCATCGCCCTCGGCCTACGCATGAACCTCACCAGCGAGGGCTACGAGGTCGCCACCGAGAGCGATGGCGAAGCCGGCCTCGAGCACGCGCTGCGCGATCCACCCGATCTGATGATCCTCGACGTCATGCTGCCCAAGCAGAATGGCTTCGAGGTCGTGCAGCACCTGCGCGAGCGCCGCAGCACCGTGCCCGTCATCATGTTGACCGCGCGCGGCGCCGAGATCGACAAGGTGATGGGACTGAACCTGGGCGCCGAGGACTACGTAACCAAGCCCTTCGGCCTGGCCGAGCTGCTGGCTCGGGTGAAGGCCGTCCTGCGCCGCGGCGAGATGCTGCGCGCCGCCCTCGCCGAGGGCGCGACGCGCGTGGTGGCCGGACAGCTGATCATCGACGCGAACACGCGGCAGGTGCATCGCGCCGGCGAGCTGGTGAACC
>DATIDO010000540.1:0-4089 GCA_035456245.1 Polyangiaceae bacterium | reverse complement strand
GGCCGTGCTCGGTTGGCTCCCGCTCGGTTCGGTAGGTTGGCCCTCCTGCGGGGCCTCACCGCTCGCTGACGGTTCGCTGCTCGGTGCCGAGTCGCCCGAAGGCGCTGCCGGTGCAGGCGTGGCCGCAGGCGGAGCAGGCGTCGGGGTCGGGGGCGCGCTCGGTGGGGTGCTGGGGGCCGGGGCCGCGGTCTGCGCGAGCGCGACGCTGGGCAGCCAGAGCATGCAACCGAGTGCGGTGAAGCGGAGCGAGCGGACGGTGCGAGAAGTCATGCGGTCGAAACGTCAAAGCACGGGCCGAACATGCGGCGCGCGGGTGTCCGGGGCGGGCAGTACCCAACCGTAGGGCGCGAGTCCATCCCGGACTTGGGTCAAATCGACGCCGGGATCGATGAAAGGTGCAGCACGGCGGCCGTTCAGGGTGGCGCGGGAGCGCGCGTAGACCTCGACGCGGTGACCCCGGTTCCGTGCAAATTCTGCGGCGAGGTAGTGCGCACCCTGGAGGATGAGATCCGGCTGCCCGGCCATCTCGTTCTCCTGGAACGGCGTGAGGAAAACGTGAGGTTCGATCTCCTGGGTGGTGCCAGTGCTCGGGTCACGGAGCGCGAAGGTCACCGCGCCCCCCTTCGCCCGCACCATCACCCGCCAGGAGAAGCGCATGCCCTGTTCGTGCCACAGCACGTTGCCGGGGTAGGCCAGGAAGCGCAGCGGCAGGAGCAGCTGCAGCGCGCAGTAGGCCACACCCAGCGCCAGCGCGGCGTCACGCAGTCGGGGTGAACCCTCGAGCCAAGGGCGTGACGTCCGCGCGGGGAGTCTTTCGGGCTCCGCAGCGGCGCGCTCGACCAGCAGAGCGGAGCGCTCGGTCTGCGGCACCTTCGATAGCCGGAGCAGTCGGCGCGGCCAGCTGGGCGAGAAGAAGACCAGCGCTGCTGCGCTCATGATCATCGGGAACATACCGATGTCGAACAGCAGGCGGGTGACGGTGTGGAACACCAGCACGACCGCGTAGGCGTAGGGGCGACTCTTCGACCAGCTGAGCCAGCCCACAATCGTCAGATCGAAGCAAAACCCGCACCACGCGAACACCCAGGCCGCCCCCGGCCAGGTCAGGATGGGGCCCAGAATCGGCAGGCTGGTGCTCTGATTCAGCCAAATGCCGAGGGGCTCTGCGTCGAGCAACCAATCCGGCTGGAGCTTCGCGATGGCTGCGAAGAAATAGACGACACCTACCTGAACGCGGAACAGCAAGAGCCAGATACGCGCTACCTCGGCCGATGGTGGGCCGGTGTCCGGCGCGGTCGTGTCCATCGGTGCTGCGGCAGTGCCGGATGCGGAGACCGAGGCGCTCGCTCTCCGCGCGCGTCGCCCCCGCCACCACGCATCGAGCGAACCGTGGCGTGCTGCCGGCGAAACCGCGAGTAGCCAGGCGAGCAGAGAGGCCAGGTAGTAGTGGTTCAGGTACGTCGAAACGTCGATCAGCTGCAGATAGGAGAAGCCGAGCGCCAGGCCGAGCGCAGCGAGCCGAAAGCAGAGCCCCGCCGCGACGCAGAACGCTAGCCCGATCAGACCGTAGAAGAGGCCGAACATGGCGTCGCGCTGGAGCGGCTCGACCCACGCGAAGCCCCAATATTTGAAGTGGAAGCGCGGACCGACCAGGAACTCGTCGACCCAGCCATAGGTGACGAAGCGCTCCAACGAGACCGCTACGAGCAGACCGAAGACGACGCGGAAAGCCACCAGCCAGGCCACATCGACCGGTGCCAGCAACCAGGAGCGCATGCGCGTCAGCACGAGCCCGCCTCCTTCAGTCGGTATCGCTGGCCGCGCTGTCCGGGAGCTTCAGGTTCAGCGGACTGCCCGAGCCGAAGAAGGAGCTCTTCAGTAGGTCACTGAGCGGCTTGATGGCTTGGTAGAGCTCGTCGATCTGGGCGACCGTGGCGCTCTCGACTGGCGGTGCCGCCGCAAACGCGCTGATCGCCGCGGTGAGCGCCGCGTCGATATCGTCGCGCAGTTCGGTGGCCCCGACCGCGCCGAGCCAATCGTCGAAGCCGACTCCCGTCCCGGCGCGGCACCCCGAATACAGCGCCTGGAAGGCCAGCAGATTGGTCCGAATGTTCTGGATGCCGACCTGAGCGTACGGATTCTCGGGCCCGAAGGGCGCGGGGGTGGCCGGGATGGTGCTGCGCGGTCCCAGCTTCCAGTCTTTGATCTCCGACTCGGGGTACATCAGCGCCCAAGCGACGACGTTCAGTGCCTCTTGCTCGCTTCCGTAACCCTCGTGATTGGCCAGCACGCTGGCGAAGTCTTCGCCGTCGACGCTCCACACGCCTACCAGCTGATCTGCCAGGCCGACGACGTCACCGGCGACCGCGCGAGCATAGTCGCGGCGGGCCTCGGCAAGCTCGTCCGCGCTCAGCGCGTTCCAGGCTTGGGTCGCTGCCTGGTTCGCGGCGCAAACCGTGTCGGGGAAGTCGCTGAAGAGGACGTACTCGATAGCGTAGAGGCCGCGTCCGCTGGCCGGAACGTACATGAAGCCGTCGGCCGTCTCGTACTCACGCAGGGCAATCTGGGTTTCGACGTTGCAGCGGTTGGTGTTGGGCCAAGGGTGGACCAACGCACGCAGCCCGCGGCCGTGGTATTTGTCGTTCGAAACGTCGGCGAGCGGTCCGAACTGGAACCCCTCCATCATCGACCAGGCGTCCATGGCGGCGGCGAAGGCCGCCCGGGCCCGGGCCAGGCTCTGCTCGTTGGGATCGTCGGCCCACTCGCCAACCGTGCGATTCAAGTCGCCGGCTGCGTTCTGGAAGACGCAGGCCACGTGGGCGCTGCAGGAGCTGACGGCGGCCAGCAGCGTGGCCTTGGTGAAATCGGCCGAGGTGTCGGGGGCCTCACCGCAAACATCGACCGAGGGCTGGCCACCGAACGAGGTGGAGCCGCCGAGCGCTGGGCTGCCCCCCACGCCACTCGTCGTGCCCCCCGAGGCACCTTCGTCGGGATTACCGGGGCGCGGGGTGCTGGTTCCCTTGCAGGAAAACACCGTCAGCGAAGCGGCCGACAGCAGGAGGGCGAGCGGGACGAAGCGACGAAGAAGATGCATGAGCGAGCCGGAAAATACTGGAAGGGAGAAACGAAGCGAGGCCGGAGCGTGCCCCTGGGGCATGCTCCAGCCTCGCCTACCGTGAAGGCGAGCCTCAGTCAGCCGGGACGACGTCGACGGTCGCAATGAGCGTGCGGGCGTAGGACGTGTTCACCACCTTGGCCACGGCGGCCGAGGTAGCAACCACCCGGCTCGCCTCGGCGTCCGTGTTGACCGAGAAGAAGTTCGTCGTCCAGCGGTAGATCAGGCGACCCGTGCCGAGGACCTCGGTGTCCGGCTTGCCGTTCGGCGTCAGCACCACGAGTGCAGCCTGGCCGTCGTAGAAGCCAGCGTGGATCGTGCGGTCGTCGGCCAGAGCCTGGACTGCGCGGCCACGATCTTCGGCCGTCACGTAGAGAGCCGCCGTGTCGGCTTCGCTCTGTACCGCGTAGGCGCCAGCGAAGGTCACCACCGGGCCCGGCTTGCCGCCGAAGCTCGGCAGCAGAGCCTGACCATTGGGGCGAACGCGGGTCGTTACGATGTCGACGCTGACCGAAGGCACGAACATGTTCGAGGTGCCGTAGCCGGTCGTCACGTAGGAGCCATCCGAGAGGATGGTGACCCCGTAGGCCTCGGCAAAGCCGCCGCCGGCGCGGAAGGGGTTGTAGTGGGTCTGACCCGGCGTGAAGTCGACGTCCTGGTCATCGGAGAACCCGAAGCTCGTGTCGACAGCGCCGCTCGGCAGCAGGCGGATCAGTACGATGTGGTTCCCCTTGCCGGGGATGTTGGTGTAGCCGGACGAGACGATGGTGCCGTCGGCGTGGACCGCGCCACGACGACCGCCGTCGCTCAGCTCCAGACCGCTCACGTCGAGGGCGAAGGGCTCGCCTCCGTTGAAGGTCGTGTCGAAGGCCAGATCGTCGGCCGCCAGGCGCGTCACCCAGCGATCGGCATCCCAGCGATCGCTACCGTCGGCGGGGGGGCCGGCGGCGAAGACCACGAGCTTGGCTTCGCTC
>DATIDO010000539.1:0-4478 GCA_035456245.1 Polyangiaceae bacterium | reverse complement strand
CCCCCAAACGTCCCCCGGACTTTTTCCGGGGCCTGCCGACGCTCTCGGGCCAAAGGGTGCGCAGCAATGGGCAAGGCGGGCCAGCTGGCCGACTCCCTGGTCACTCACATCCGGCACGGACGTCACCGGCCGAGCCAGCCGTTCAGAACGGACCGCGTATCGCAAACGTGAGGCCTTCTTCCTGCATGTTCACGAACATCACCTTGCCGTCGGGTGAGAAGCAGACGCCGCAGAACTCGCTCACGCCACCGTTCGACGCATTGCGCGCGAACGCCTCGACCTCGCCATCGTCACCGATACGCCAGATGTGATTCGGTCCGTTGTTGTCTTCGACCACGAAGACCTGCCCTGCCGGTGACACCGTGATGTTGTCGGGGTTGATCAGCGATTGGTCGTCCTCGGCCTGGGCAATCAGGGTGATCGCCCCCGAATCCCCCTCCGGATCGAGGCGGAACACCTGGCCCAGACCAGCCGGTCCCCCCTCGGTCGAGACGAAGAAGATCGACCCCTCGCTGAACCAAATGCCCTCGCCGCGCACCACCACCGCGGCGCCGCGGGCGGACGCCTGCTCGAAGGTGGACAGCTCGGTCCCCTCGGCGTCATCGACGTCGACCCACTCGATCTCGAGTCGATCCCCCACCGACAGGCCCTCGCTCAGCGCGACGTTGTCGCGCCCTCGGACCTTCAGAGCTTGCAGGCGCCCCACGAAGGGGCCGTCGATGGGCAAATGACGATACAGCGCGCTCGAGCTCTGATCCTCCGTTAGGTAGAAAATCTCCGTTTTGGGATCGACCGCTACGGCCTCGTGCTTGAAGCAGCCCAACGAGGGAGCGCGCTGCGGCGGCTGCGTCTGCTCGGCCGCAGGATCACAGACGAAGACGTAGCCGTGCTGCGGGAGGGTCGACTCCTCGCAGCTCAGCCAGCCCCAAGGACTCGGGCCACCCGCGCAGTTGTGGTGGGTCCCGCACAGGACCCAGTTGGAGCCGAGGCGCGCCAGGCTTTCCCGATCGACCACCACGCGGCTGACGCCGCCCAGCATGTTGGGATTGTAGGCGAGAGAAGGCTCCGGACTGGCGCCTTCGTCCGACTCGTGGTTGCGCATGAGGACGTAGGTCCCATCCGGACCGTCGAAGCAGGCCATGCCGTCCGGGCGATCGCCCATGGCAT
Organism: Polyangiaceae bacterium; assembly: GCA_035456245.1. GTDB lineage: Bacteria > Myxococcota_A > Polyangia > Polyangiales > Polyangiaceae > NIC37A-2. The sequence continues at coordinate 3,311 of DATIDO010000539.1, read as the reverse complement.
GGCCGTCGCTCATGACGTCGCCGGTTCGCTCCAGGATCACGTAGGAAAAGCCCTCGGGCAAATCGAGGATGCCTTCGGGATCCGCGACCAAGGGACCGAAAGGCACCGCCGCCGGAGCGCCGCCGCTACCGCCAGCGCCACCTCCGCCGCTACCGTCCGGCTCGGCGCCGTTGCTGCAGGCGAGCTGCCCCAGACCACTGGCGGCAGCCCCCCAAGAAAGGCACCCCTGCAAGAACGCACGTCGACGAAGTTGCATGACAGACAATCAGAGGGCGTCGTCGAGCGCCGAGCAAGCCCAGTCCTGCCAACCCGAGACCAGCGGCCTCGTATCGGCAGGGTTGGCGCCGGCCGCACAACCGTCGAGGCAGTCTTGCTGCACGAAGAGGGGCTTGCCGTTCTTGTAGTGGCAGTCTCCCTCGGAAAAGCCGGGATCCCCTTCGTCGTAGCAGTCCGCGCACTTCTGGCAGAACTCCACGCAGAAGGCCTCGGTCCGCTCGGCGCCAGGCGGCAGATCGGCGAAGCGCGCCTTGCCTCCGTAGTCCCCCAGGTGGCACTCGTCGTTGGTCACGAACTCGAGCTCCGGCTCCTCGATCAGGTCGAACACGTCGGCCAAGCTGACGAACTTGAAGTTCTGCTTGTCGACCGGATCACCGTTGTAGCCGTCCTGCACCACCAGCAAGCCCTCGGGGAAGTCCGGGCCGAGCGGAGCACTGGTGACGTCGAGGCCATCGGTCTCTTCGACGCCGTCGATGCAGGCAGGGCCGCCGCCCCACACGGCAAAGGTGGTGACGTGCTCGAACGGCGGATTGCGGTCGTAGAGCACGAACTCGTGCGCGCCCTGCGCCGACACCACGAGGTAGCCGCTCGTCTCACCAGTGCGGGCGATGGCCATTCCCTCGACGTCACGCGTCAGCACGCCGCTGAAGGTGTCGTCCAGCTCCGTGCCCGCGAGGGCGCTCTCGCAAAGCGGCAAATCGCTGCCGGTACTCGGCGAGTCGGCCTCGGCTGGAAAGACCCAGATACCGAAGCCCTCTTCGCCGACGAACAGCCGCTCCTGCTCGTCGTCGACCACACAACCCTCCGGCTGGGTCTCGACGCAGAAGCTACGCACCAGCGTGGCCTCTACCTCGTCGCCCGCCGCGGTCAGCTCCAGCTGCTGGAACGTACCGTCGGTCGAGTTGACGTACACGAAGAACTTCCCGTCGGCGTTCCGGTACATGCATAGGCCGTAGCTCTCGGGCAGCGTACCGATGGTGCCTTTGGACACCTCTTCGAGTTCCAGCGTCTGCTCGTCCAGCGCCACCACGACCAAGCTGTCGTTGGTGCGGTTGGTCGCCGTGACCAAGGTCACGGTACGCTCACCGAGCGTGAAGCCCGAGCGCAGATCGACGTTGTTCAGCTCGCCGAGCTGGAGGAAGGCGTGCTGCGAACCGTCCAAATCGTAGACGAAGAGCCCTCCGCTCGGTGTCTTGTCGGTGCCGAAGACCAGGCTCTTGGTCGGATCGGTAGGATGCACCCAGATCGCCGGATCATCGGCGGCATCACCGAAGCCCTTGACGGGTACCGTCTCCACCAACGGCGTCACCGCTGGCAGATCCGGCACGGGAGCCTCGTCACCGCGGTCGAGCCCGGAGAGACCGCCCGAACCGGCCGAGCCCGTGGGGGTGTCGCCGCCCTGGCCACCAGCACCGTCGTCGCCCGCCGTTTCGCTACAACCCACGCTGACGGTGCCGAGCAGCAGCAGCGCCGTCAGCCCGCCAGCAGCCCAACCCCTCATTCAGGGACCTCGAAGTCGTTGTCTCCGCAGTTGGCGGTGAACGAGCCCACCAGCTTCTTGCCACTGGCCAGCGTGACGTTCACGAAGGCGCCGAGCGCGCCCGTGCCGTCGGGCACGCTGAGACCGTCGGCTCCCACCTCGCCGCTCAGTAGCTCGAGTTCGACCGTCCCCGAAGCCGCTTCGTCCTCGTAGCTGACTTCGTTCGGATCGTCCGGGTTCACCTTGAGACCGACAGCGACCTCGATGTCGTCACCCACGTCGAGCGTCTGGCCCACGAAGTCCCCGAGATCTTCCTTGACGAGCTCGAGCTGGAACTCGGCCAACTCACCCTCGTGGAAGAAGTTGAACTTGAACTCGACCTTCTCCAGGTAGCCATCCGTCGGCCAGGCCGTCTTGTCGACCAGATCGGGCACGATGTAGTTGCGCTCGCAATAGAGCGTCCCCAAGTCGGCCGCTTCGGCTCCCGACTCGCTCAGCGCCACCGCCTCGACGTCGACGTGACCGACGAGCTCCAGGTGGGGCTCCTGCCCGAGCCACGACTGAGGAGCGTTCGCTTCACCGCCGGCCCCGCCGCCACCCGTGTTCGAGCCTCCGGTCGACGAGCTGCCGCCGCTGGCTGAGTCTCCGCCCGAACCGCCGCCGCCCGAGCCGCCATCGTCGCTCGACTCGCTGCAGGCGACGAAGCAGGTCGCCAAGGTGGTGATGAGTGCGAACGAAGAGAGAATGTGAAGTTTGCGCATGGAATCTCCGGCCCTGAGGCCCGCCCTGTCTATCCAGGTCGAGCGCTCGGGGGGTGACGCCTCGGTAACGTCACTCGGGAGATTGCGCGCGCGCTCGTGACGACGAGGCGACACCGTCGTCACCGAGCGAAAGGGTCCGATGATTCAGCAGAGAATGGCTCGGCTCAGCCCACGGCTTCGAGCCGCGCCGCCATCGACTTGAGCTGCGCCCAGCCGAGCCCCGCGTTCGTGTCCTTGTGCGTCGCCAGCACGACGACACGGCGCCCGTCCGTCAGGGCCTTCACGAAGTAGCGCGTCCGCAGATCCGTCACCTGGATCTCGCCGAAGCGTTCCTGCTGCCCGGTACCCTCGGGCGCCAGCAGGCCCGCGCTCGGCCGCTCGAGCAGCTCGACTGCGGCCTCGACCAGGACTCGCTCGAGCTCGGCGGTCACCGGCTCTTCCGCGCGGGCGGCCAACACACGCCGATCCAGCTGATCGACCACCCCGCACAGCAAGACACCGTCCAGGTTCTCGAACAGCTGCTCGCACTCGCCTTCCAGGTTGCTCATGCGCAAGCTCCGGTGCTGGCTTCGGCTTCGAGACGCTCCAGGATCGGCCGCGCCACCGGCCACTCGAAGGTCTCTCGTATGGCCTGCGTGTAGCCGGCCACCACTTCGGGCGGAAAGATCAGTTCGGCGAGTGGAGCGAGTAGCGCGTCGAGCAGGGGCGTGGTCCGCGACAGGTTCCTGTCTTCGAGCAGGTAGTAGGGACGGGTACCCACCAAGCAGAAGGCCTCGGGCGAGAGCTCCAGGCCG
>DATIDO010000538.1:0-4210 GCA_035456245.1 Polyangiaceae bacterium | reverse complement strand
TCACCGTCCTGGATACCCGTCGCCCTTTTGAGTTGGGCCTCGCCGGTACGCTGACGCTGCCCGTGGGGAGCAGCGATCAGTATGCAGCGGACGAGGCCGCGACCGGCGGGGCCCGCGTCCTCGTGGGCAAGTCCTGGGGCGAAGGAGCGCGCAGCTTCGTCGCCCTCAACGCCGGGCTCGTGTTTCGTCAGACCGCCACGCTCGGCAACGTTCAGATGGGGAACCAGGTGGTCTTCGGCGCGGGTGTCCACTGGGCGCTGTTCGGACCGGTGGGTGTGACTGGGGAGGTGAGCGGCTCCACGACTTGGGAGGACGCATTCTCCTCCGACCAAACCCCTGTCGGTCTGATCCTGGGCCTGCGCTATTCCGGTGACGGCTTCGCGTTCGCCGCAGGCGCAGGGCCCGGTCTCACCTCGGGAGCTGGCAACCCCGACATCCGTGCGCTCGCCGTCGGTGGCGCACGCTTCAATCGCCACGCGCCCGAGGCCGCACCGCGCGCCGAAGAAAAGCCGGCGGCCGTCGTGGCCGCCGCCCCCGTCGCCGCGGCCGATCCTTGCCAGGGCGACGACCCGCCCCGTGATCCCAAGAGCTGCCCTTCTTTGGACGCGGACAAGGACGGCCTTCGCAATCACGACGACGCCTGCGCGCTGGATCCCGAGGATCGCGACGACTTCCAGGACGGCGACGGCTGTCCCGAGGCCGACAACGACGGCGATCGCATCGCGGATGCAGACGATCAGTGCCCGCTCGATCCGGAGTCGATCAACGGCATCGATGACGAAGACGGCTGCCCGGACAAGGTGCGGGTCGTGAACGGCCAGATCGCCACGCTCGAGCCGGTCTACTTCGAGTCGGGTAGCTCCAAGATCGCGGAACGCAGTCAACCCATGCTCAGTGAGATGGCGCACGTCATCGCCACGCGCTCCGAACTGGGTGTCATCTCGATCGAGGGTCACACCGACAGCCGAGGCAGTGACAAGGCCAACCAGAAACTGTCGCAGTCGCGTGCCGAATCCGTTCGTGCCTTCTTGATCGAGGGTGGTGTGGACGCGGGGCGCCTGACCGCAACCGGCTACGGAGAAGCTCGTCCCCTCGTCGCAGGAGCATCTGCGGACGCCCACGCCAAGAATCGGCGGGTGGAGTTCCGCTTCGAGGCCCCCAGCGCCCAACTCTCTGCCCAGAAGTGAGGTTCAGCCATGAAACAGTCGGAAATCAGCAGTTATCGCCTGGTTCGCAGCTATGGCAGCTCGAACTCTTCGTTTCTGGCCGAGCCGAGGGACGGTGGGCCGCTGTCGATCCTCAAGGTGTTCCCGGGTGAGTTGCTCGACGCGGAGGGGTGGAGCGAGGTCTGCAGCCATTTTCGGGCTTGGACTCCCAAGCCGGGGCCGGTGTGCAGGATGAACGAGATTGGCCTCGTCGAAGGGCGCGTCTACGCCGTGGCCCCCTACATCCACGGCGACACCCTCGCTCAGATCATCAAGGCCACCAACATGAACCGCGAGGCGACCCGTTCGCTCGCTCATCATCGGGCGGTCGCGCTCGTCATCGCACAGCTGGTGGAAGGCGTCTTGGCGCGAGGGTCCGACGACTTCTCGCACCCTGTCTTCGACCACGACATGGTGACGCCGAGCGAGCTGTTCGTGCAGCGTGACGGCGAGGCGATGGTGCTCGACGCTCGTTGGGCCTGGCTACGAGCGCGCACCACGGGCTCGCCCTGGAGCAGCTTGGAGCGGAACCTGGCCTATTTGGCTCCCACTCGGCGCGACGAGGCTCGAGCCCCCGACGCCGGACGCAGCTGGGCGCTCGGGGTGATGTGGTGGGAGCTGTCGACGGGTTACCGCCTGTTCCGTCGCAACACGCTGGAGTCGACTCTGCATGCCGTAGCCGGAGGCGAGGTGCCCGATCCGCGCTTGGTGAATTCCACGGTGCCCGAGGCACTGGCGTCGCTCATGCTGTCGGTGCTTTCGAGGCCCGGCGCCGTCTCGCTGAGTGGGCTACGGGATGGGCTGCGTCGGTGGCTCGGGAAGTCGCATCCCGAAGATCAGACTGCCGTCGCGCTCTGGTTGGAGCGCCTGTTCCCCGATGACGCGCCGGTGCTCACCATGTCCAAGGAACCACTGGTCCCCGCAGGCGATGCGGAGGAATGGTCGGCGGTCGAGGAGTCCACCACCTGCATCGCGGTGGCTCCGAGTGGTCACGAGTCCGAGCGAGTTCAGCTTTCGTGGCTCGAAGGAGACGCGCTTCCGCGGATGACTCGCCAGGTGGATCCACCTGCTCCTGCGCACCCTCACCCGAGTCGTGCCCAGAAGCTCGCCGCCGGCGCGGTCCTGTTCGGTCTGCTCGGGTTGGGTTGGCTCGAAGGACCCGTCGGTCCGGCGCCGAGCTCGTTCGAGCCATCGCCTCGCCTGGCGACGCTCGCGGGACCCATGCCACTCGGCGAGCAGGCGTCGCCGCGGCGGATCGAGAGGCAGCCCTTCGAAGGGGTGCTCTTGCTCGAAGAGATCCCCCTGCGGAGGGACGACGACTCGGGCCTCGAGCCGCCGCCCGAGCGACCCGCGTCAGGGAGCGGGACTCCAGGCGCGCGGGCGGCCGACCGGCCTGCGCCGAGCGGGGATCTGCTGGTGCGCACGGCCGCCGGCAGCGTGGTTTCGTATCGCGGGACGGTGGTGGGCGAGGGGACTTTTCGCCTGCGATTGCCGGTCGGACAGCACGTCCTACGCGTGCAGCGCGCGGATGGAGTGGTCACGTACACGCAGGTGGAGGTGCGCGCGGGTGCGCTCGGCTTTGCCGAGATCAACTGAGTATCCGTCAACGCGGCACCACCAACGAGCGCCAACGCGGCTCCGTCAACACGGCACTGTCAACACGGCATCGCGCACCCGCGAGCGAGGCAAGCGGCCGAGCCCTAACCTCCGCCGCCCGGCTGTCGTATGATGGAGACGATGCCGTCTCCTTCCGCCGATGCAGCGACCAGTGCGTGGCCCACGGCGGGGGGCTACCAACCCTTCGTCGAGCTGGGGCGAGGGGGCATGGGCGCCGCATTCTTGGCGCGACGCTGCATTTCTTATGCTCCGCTCGAGCCCCGAGGCGGCGAGCGCAGCGAACCGTGGAAGAGCCCCACGTGGGCGGTGGTCAAACGACCTCACCCCCACCTGATGAAGGACAGCGAACTGCACAGGCGCTTCCATCACGAAGCGGCCCTCGCCACGTCGGTTCGGCATCCGCACTTGGTCGAGACGTGGGGAGCTGGCGAGGACCGCAGCGGCCCCTACCTCCTTCTCGAGTACGTCCATGGGACCACGCTCGAGGATCTGATGGACCGGGCAGCGCTGCGGGGTAGCGACCTCCCGCTCGAGTTTTGTCTGTTCGTTGCAGCCCAGTGCCTCGAGGCCCTCCACGCTCTGCATCACGCATGCGATCGGCGAGGGACTCCACTGTTTGCCGTTCATCGCGACGTCTCGCCGCAGAACGTGCTGGTCGGCGTGAACGGTCGCGCGCGGCTGAGTGATCTGGGCGTGGCCAAGAGTCGCCTGCGACAGGCCTCGACGGACACGCGTTCGGTTCTGGGCAAGATCACCTACCTGGCTCCCGAGTACCTGCGCGAGCGCCGCACCGGACCTCATCTCGACGTCTACGCGCTCGGTATCACCTTGTGGACCTCCATTGCGGGACGGGTGCCCTTCTCGGGGCAGACGGAGAGCGCGCGTATCGCCAGTATCCTCGAGCAAGGGGCGCCGCCGCTGTCGTCCGTCGTCCGTCGTTGCCCGCAGGAGCTGTCCGATGTCGTAGCGAGAGCGACGGCGCGCGATCCGCGTGAACGCATCGGCGTGAAGGATCTGCGCCGGGAGCTGCTCGGTTTGGTGGGCGAGCGGAGCGGCACGGAGGAGATCGCGCGCGTGGTGCAGCATTTGGCGGGGCGCGATTTGGAGAAGCGACGTAGTGCCTGGGGGCTCGACGCCTCGGTGGCGGACGGGAGCTGGTCCAGTGGGAATCGATGAGCGGCGCGAGCGCGAGCGCAGCAAGCGCCTGGAAGCCATCGTGGAGGCTGCTTGGCAGGTGGCCGAGCAGCTCGGTTGGAGTGCGTTCAGCGTGGAGCGTGTGGCTGCCCACGCGGAGCTCGGGCGAGCGACCATCTACAGCTACTTCGTTTCGATCGACGAGCTGGTGGTGGAAATGGCGAAGAGGGCGCTCGAAGATTTGCGGGCGAGGC
>DATIDO010000537.1:0-2572 GCA_035456245.1 Polyangiaceae bacterium | reverse complement strand
GCAGCTGACCGACGAGAGCGCCTCGACCGCCCTCTTGGCTCTCCAGGGGCCCCAGGCCCTGTCCATCCTCGAGGCGCTCGAGCCCTCGCTGAGCGGCCTCTCCAGCTCCCTGCCCACCTTCCGGCTACGTCTGGCTCGGCTGGCTGGGCGCACCGTCACCATTGCCCGCACCGGCTACACCGGTGAAGACGGCGTGGAGCTGTTCACCGCCAACGACGACGCAGGGCCCATCTGGGACGCCTTGCTCGAAGTGGGCCAGTCCCGTGGGCTCCTGCCCGCCGGTCTCGGCTGTCGCGACACCTTGCGCCTCGAGGCGCGGCTCTCTCTGTACGGCAACGAGATCGACGAAACCACCAATCCGCTCGAGGCGGGCCTGGCTTGGACGGTGAAGCTGCAGAAGGGTGACTTTCTCGGCAAGGCCGCGCTGATCGAGCAGCGTGAGCGTGGGCTGAGCCGTCGCATCGTGGGCTTCGAGATGCTCGACCGTGGCTCGGCTCGACACGGCTATCCGTTCGTGGACGCGAGCGGCACCGCCATCGGCGTGTGCACCTCGGGTGGGCCCTCGCCGACGCTCGGCAAGGCCATCGGCCTGGGCTACCTGCCCATCGGGCTGAGCGACGTGGGGAGCGAGTTCCTGGTCGACTGTCGTGGGAAAAACCTGCGCGCCGTGGTCGTCCCCACCCCCTTCTACCGGCGCCCCTGAGGGGGCCTCGGGGGCCGTCTCGGCGGCCCCTGACGGCCTTCCATGTGGCACTGGTCAAAGGGCCAGGGGCGCGCTACGGGCGCGGCATGACCGAGGTACAGACCTACGCCGATCGCCGCTACACCAAGGACCACGAATGGGCGAAGCCCGAGGGCGACGAGGTGCTGATTGGCATCACGGCGTTCGCCGTGGAGCAGCTGGGCGACATCACGTTGGTCAACTTCGACGTGAAGGTCGGTGACGAGGTGGAGGCCGGCAAGATGTTCGGCACCATCGAGAGCGTGAAGACCTTGAGCGACCTGTTCGCCCCGATCAGCGGCCAGGTTACGCGCATCAACGAGGATCTCGAGCACCAGCCCGAGCTGATCAACGATGATCCGTGGAAGCTCGGTTGGATGATCGCCGTCAAGCCCTCCCAGCCTGCCGAGCAGGCCAGCCTGATGGACGCCGCCGCCTACGCCACCCACGCCGCCACCAGCGACCACTGAGCCGTCACCGTCCCGCCATGCGTTACCTGCCGCACACCCCCGCCGAGATCGAAGAAATGCTCCAGGCCGCCGGCCTGACCAGCATCGACCAGCTGTTCGACACCATCCCGGAGGAGGTGCGCTTCCGTGGCGAGCTCGGCATTCCCGATGCCCTCTCGGAAGCGGCCCTGATGCGGCACGTGAACGAGCTGAGCGAGAAGAACGGCGGCGCGCGTCTGCTGTCGTTCATCGGCTGCGGCATGTACTCCCACCACGTGCCGCCGGCTGTCGATCAGCTGCTGCTGCGCAGCGAGTTCTACACGGCCTACACGCCCTACCAGCCCGAGGTCGCGCAGGGGACGCTCCAGGCCATCTGGGAGTTCCAGACCATGGTGAGCGAGCTGTACGGCCTGCCGCTCGCCAATGCCTCGCTCTACGACGGCGCCAGCGCCACGGCCGAGGCCGTGCTGATGGCCCGGCGCCTGACCGGTCGCAACCGCGTCCTGCTGAGCGGCTGCGTGCATCCCGACTACCGCGAGACGACGGTCTCCTACCTCGCGGGCAACGCCTACGTGGGCGGCGACGAGGCAGCCCCTGCCGGCAGCTGCGTCACCGTGGCTACCGACGCTCGCGGCTCGGCCGACATCGCCGCGCTGACCGCAGCGCTCGACGAGAGCGTGGCCTGCGTGGTGATCGGCTACCCCTCGTACCTCGGCGCAGTCAGCGATCTGCGCGGCCTGGCCGACGCCTGCCACGCGCGCGGAGTGCTCCTGGTCGCTACGGTGACGGAACCCTATGCGCTCGCCGTGCTGGCGCCCCCTGGCTCCTGGGGTGCAGACATCGTCGTGGGTGAAGGTCAGGCGCTGGCCTGCCCGCCCCAGTTCGGTGGACCGGGCGTGGGCCTCTTGGCCTGTCGCGACGATCGGAAGTTCCTCCAGCAGCTCCCCGGCCGCATCTGTGGCGAGACGGTCGACGTACACGGCAAGCGGGGCTTCGTGCTCACCCTTTCGACGCGCGAGCAGCACATCCGCCGCGAGCGCGCGACCAGCAACATCTGCACGAACCAGGGACTGATCGCTCTGGCCTTCGCCATTCGCGTCTCCTTGCTCGGCAAGACCGGCTTCGTCGACGTCGCCAAGCAGTGCCTCGCCAAGGCGCACTACCTGCGCTCTGCGCTGCTCGCGCTGCCCCAGGTCGAGGCTGGCTTCTCCGACGCAGCGTTCTTCAACGAGTTCGCCATTCGCGTCCCCGGCCTCCCGGCTGCGGCGCTGCTCGAGCGGCTCGAAAAGCAGGGCATCCTGGGTGGCGTGGATCTGGGGCGCTTCGATGCGGCTCTGGCCGACCGCGTGCTCATCGCGGTGACCGAGCAGCACACGCGCGAAGATCTCGACCGCCTGGTGGC
>DATIDO010000536.1:0-8847 GCA_035456245.1 Polyangiaceae bacterium | reverse complement strand
CTCGACCTCCAGCGTTACGAACTGGAAGGCATCCAGATCGGGCGCGTTCTGAAAGCCCAGCTCACCCTCCCCGACGGCTAAGCTGCTCGCGTTCGAATGGCCGACCCCGACTTCGGAGGGCACTTCCACGTAGCTCCATTTTCCGACGGCTTCGTCAGGAGGCTGACACGTGGGCTCGTGACCATGGTCGATCTGCCCGCAGCCTCCGAGAAGCGCGGTGGCCAAACTCGAGCCCAGCGCTCGCCCAATCCATTTGTTCGAGGCGGCAGCCCGACGCATTTCGAGTTCCTGTGCGAGTCGACCTCCCAGGCGGGCTCGTGCCGTGCCCGGGAGAGGCACTCCATCATCGGCCACGCGGGCCACATCGCAAGGGAATCGGCCCCTCGCCGCGCCGGCGCGTGTGAAGCGCATCGAAAAGCACCGTTCGCAGTGTGGTTCGGCGGCGACCGAAAGCTCAGAAGCCGCCGACGTCGACCGCGTGATCGGTGCTCGAAACGTAGCGAACGGCGAGCAAGGGAACCCCGTCCTCGCTGAGCGTCTTGGCGATGATCTTTTTCTCGTTAGCGAACGTTCAGCGCGCGCTCCAGCTGGCCCGACCCTCGGCGATGCAGGCAACGACGGTCCCGGCGCAGTCCGACGGAATTTTCGGGCGGTTCGTTTCGCTCGGATCGTATTGCCGCTTCAACTTGCTGATTAGCTGGTTCAGCTTCTTGTCGGCATCGGCATCGCCGGCGTCGAAATTGGCGAACACCGTGAGATCGCACAGCGCTCCGGAGCAGAATACGAGCCGGCTGGACGTGGGAAAGCCAACCGATTTCGGAGTCCCGGTGCAATCGTAGCCGTCGCCGCCTGGCGCCCAATCGTAGCCCGCGTCGACGCAGGCTCGACGTGCGGCATCGAGGCTCAAGCCAAAACGGAAGCCGAGCGCCTCTGTCGGGAAGGAGCGGGGGACGGTGACGCGAACGGGCGCGGCCGGCTCCTCTTCGCGGACGCAAGTTACCTGGTCACCCTTGCCCGTCGAGCGTCGCGAACAGTGGTGGCGCTGGCCTCGGCACGAGGCGACCCAGTAGTCCACCGTCCCGGACAAACCGGCGTCGGAAATCTTCATCTCGTTTTCGGAGCAGGCCACCTGCCCCAAGGTCATTTGCTTGTACGTTTGGGTGCACGAAATGAGCAGGAGTGGCGAGGCAAGCGCGACCCAAAAAGCGATCCTGTCGAAGCGGCCCATCGTGGCTGCACCAGATAGTTTCGAGATGGACCGGGGTCAATCCCGCGGGGTCAATCCCGCGCAGCCGCGGAGCACTCCACCCACCACTAGCAGTTCCCGCCAGGGGTGATCTTCTCCAACACGTTGCCCTCGGCATCCAGCTCTTCGACGAAGATCTCGAAGTTGGCGCGGTCGGTCGACGTCTGCTGCACATTGACGCGCAACATGTAGGCGTTGCCGGGGGTCGCGATCACGGCGAACTCGACCTCGGGGAGCGTCATCTCGAGGTAGCCCTGCGTCGCGTCACCGCGCGCCCAGCGCGTGCGGTTGACCAAGAAGTGGCAACCCGGCTCGACCTCGAATGGGCCCTCGGTGTGGCTCACCGCCTTCGCGTCGACTTTACCCAGCTCGCCGCCAACGAGTGATTTGCCGGGCGTCACGTCTCCAGGATGCCGCGTGTTGCGTCCTTTGATCCCACACCCCAGCAAGGTGCTCGCCAGGCCCAGCACTGCGCCTACTCGAAGCACTCCTCGCATGGTCCGCGCCGCCCTACCCTTTGCCCGCTTTGCCGACTCACCGAACATCGGGCCGATGCTAGCGAACGCTGCCCCCGGTTCCCAGGGTCCGCCGCGCTATCCGCAATCAAACGTGAGGGCCGAAGTTGGGGGGCGGGCAACGGGACGCTCAAAGGCAGTCCTGCAAACAGGCGTAGTACGAGCTCGTCGCGTCGAAGTAGGCCGCACAAGCCGTTTCGGACGTGCTGCACTCGTAGATGCACATTTCAGACGCAGTCGGCTCTGCAGGACACTCGTAGTCAGGGACCTCGACACCGCATTCGCGCTGATGATCGAACGCGTCGATGCACGTCTGCTGGTCCGCTGTCGTCTGGTTGCAACCTGCGAGGGACAGCGCCACCGCAAGGGTACCCGCGCGTTCGAAGATGAGCCTCGATGACATTTGGGCGCCAAAATGCTTCGGGTTGCTATACCTTGTCAACAAGGGTCGATGTTTCTGCGCGGTCTCGCCTGCCTCTTGGCTTTCTTTGTAGTTGGGTGCGCCCCTCCGCCCGGAGAGGCCAGGTAATATGAAGATCTTTCTGACCCTCGCGGCGACTGCCCTGCTGATCGCTTGCAACTCGTCCGAGGGCGACAATGCCGATGGGAACGGTGGCGACACGGCCACGGCAACTGGGGGACGCGCGTCGAGCACAGACGGGGGCGACGACTCCGGCGCGACGAGTTGCGAGATCGACGCTGATTGCAGGTGCGACGCCCTGCTGGAGGATCCATATGCCTTCCCCGAGTATGACCACGAGACAGACGGCGAGCTGCACATCGTGCGCGAAACCTGCGTTCTGACGGGCAACGCGAACCAATGCGAATGCATCGCTCAGTCCGCCAATGGGTGCTGGTTGTGGAACAACCTCGAGCCCCTGGCTGAACAAGGCGAGGTCGACTGTCCTGCTGGTGGAGCAGGGGGCGGAGGCGGCTCACCCTGACCTGGAAAAGGGACCGTCCCGCCACAGGGCCCGTCCGGTAGAAAAACGCACCTCGACGATCATGGAGCAAGATTCTGCCCAACGGTTGGAGTTGGATGTTCGGCATGACCCGAGATGAGAAGAACGCAGCGGCTAGGCGGTACCCACTGAACCCAACCCAGATGCTATGGATTGCCCAGGTGGGCCCGAAGGCGTTCGAGGCCCAGGTCTATACGGAGGACCCCTCCTCCCCAGGCCAGGCCGGCAGAACGTGGGTGGGCGGCGGCACGTGGCATCCACTGGACGCCACCTCCTGGGACGAAGCCGTCCATGCTGCGGGAGTGGACCCGTCGACTGCCTGGGTCTGAGGAACTCACGGGGGGCCCCCTCTGACCGGGCCCTCAGAGGTGAGATGGAGGGCAGGGGCAGGTAACTACGGCTCGAATACGAAGGGGCCTTCGTACTCGAGTCCATCGGACTCGACATTGAACTCGATCAGGCGGTCTGCCACGCCTACCCATAGTGCTCCCGATGCTCCCAGTTCGTACGCCGAGCCTGCCGTCGACATGGGGGTCCAAACACCGTTCGACGGGTCGAACACAGCGCCCCCTGGGCAACGTCCCTTGAATGCGAGCTCGTCGCCCAAGCTGGCTCCCCGCAGCACGTCGACCCAAGCTGGAACATCGACGCGGTCCCAACCCTGGGTCCGAAACGAGTAGTGCCAAAGGTCGTTGAAGAGACTTTCCCCTTCGGCCCCACCTCCCCAGTAGAGGTCGTCGCCCAGCCAAACCACGTTGACGTTGGATCGGGGGCTCTGCTTCGGATCGAGCTGAATCATCGTCCAGCTACGGTCGCTCGAGTCGAAGACGCCGATCTGATTCTCAGTGGGCGGGTCTGATGCCACTGCGACCAACAGCCGGTCGCCCTGCAAAGCAAACGACCAAGGTAGGGCGATGGGCGAACTCGAAGGTTCATCTGCCCACGGAGGTTCGGGCAACGGTTCCCACGTTCGACTATCCGGGTGGAAGAGGAATCCGTCGTTGAAAGTCTCCGATGTGGTCTCGGTCCGAACCCAACCACCGAGAATCAGAAAATCATCCCCAATCGAGCTCACGACGGTCCAGGAGCGCTCCGAATACTCCGCAGGCAGAGGAATGGTCTCCCACTCCCCTGTCTCTCGATTCAGGAACAATGCATCAGACTGCCACGCTCGGTCGTCCAAATGCCGACCACCGGCAACCAACGCGGCTTTGCGATTGAAAGCGAAGGCTGGTTCTACGCGTAGGGGCTCCCCGATGGGGCCCGCCACGCTCGACCACGTTCCGGTTGCCACGTCGAGCGTCACGAAGGTCATCGACGTCGGGTCGAAATCGTTCAAGAGACCCAGCTCGTCGGCAGTGAGGGAAAAGAGCCCGAGGACGGAAGGCCGAACATTCATCTCGTCCGGCGGGTCCGAGTAGGACCAGGAACCAACGGCCCCTTCGGGCGGCTGACACGTCGGCTCGTGCCCACGGTCGACCTGACCGCAGCTGCACACCACGGCCACGGTCAGCAGGATTGACTCTTTCGTCCTGTTTGAAGGCAAGCTCGCAACCCCCCCCAGATTGCATACTTCGAATGCAGCACATTCGGTACTGGGTGCATGGAGCGGAGTCGGGCCTGTCGCCCCCCCGCGCCGGCGCGACCAACGCCCGCCCTTTCCGCGCCTACGGACGAACTTCACGAATTGCTTCCACAAAGTTGGCCGCCCCTGGGGGCCCATGGCAATCGGGAATGGCGCGGCCCGAGCCGCTCGAGGAGGCACATGAGCGACCAGTCACACTACCAGGCCACCGCCACCACGCTCGTGGAGAGCGACGTCCTGCCGTCCGGCATGTACCCCGGGCCCAAGGACACCAAGGGAGAAAAGCCGAGTCACTACAAGGTGATCTGCATCTCCATGTACACGAAGGATTTGAAGCGACTCGACGACATGGTCGATTCGCTGAAGGCCAAGGGCATGACCAAGGCCAACCGCAGTGCGCTGATCCGCTACGCCCTCGGCGAGGTGGATCTCGATCAGGTCCCCCAGGGGATCTGAAGGCGCGGAAGGGCGACCCATCACGGGGCGTCCCCCTCTCGTCTCTCCTGCAGCAGTCGGTTCTTCGAATGGAAGGAAGCCCGTGGTGGACCGGGCTTCCTTCCGCTTTTTGTGCGGACGGGACCCGCGACATTGGCGAGGGAACAGCCAGTGACATAGTGCCCGGGTGGCGGTCGCCCCCGAGCCCCGAAACCCCTCCCTCGGCCCCTACGAGCGGCCGACGGTCGAGCGGCTCGTCGAGCAGCTGAGCATCTCGCGCGCCGCTGCCGAGCTCTACCTGGCCAGCGAGGTGATCGATCTCCACGTCGAGTCGTTCAGCTTCACCCGCAGCTTCGGCTACGATCTGCGCAAGCGGCACGGCCCCGGACCCCAGCGGGCGCTGCTGGTCGGCCAGGCCGACTTTCCCAGGTTGCTCGAGGCCGGCGTCTCGGGCGCCATCTGGAGCATCACGCAGAACCCCCTGCGCCCCCCCGAAGGCCGCGGGGAGGTGTTTGCCAGCTTGCTCGGCGAGCTGCGTGCGCTGCTCGACCAGGCGACGCCCCAGCTCGCCTTCGTCCGCAACCTGGGTGAGTACCGGGCCGCGCGGGCGCGCGGCGCGCAGGCTGCCTTCATCGGCGTGCAAGGGGCCGCCGCGCTGGATCCCGATCCTCGGCAGCTTTCCCTGGTGGCTCCCGAGCTGATCAAGGTGAGCCTGCTGCATCTCTTCGACAGCGCGGTCGGGCGCTCCAGCACCTTCGCGGCCTGGCCCGACTGGCTACTGGGGCGGCAAGGCTTGGCTGGCCGCGGCGCCGAGTTCGTCGAGGTGCTGAATGCCGAACGGGTGCTGGTGGATCTGGCCCACATCCACCCGGACGGCTTCTGGAGCGCGTACCGGCTCGCCGAGCCCACCCAGCCGCTCATCGTGAGCCACACCGGCGTCGCGGGCGTGCACCGGCACTGGCGCAACCTGGACGACGCGCAGCTGCGCGCGGTGGCCGAGCGGGGCGGCACGGTCGGCATCATCTACCACTCCGAGTTCCTGGGTGACGGGCTCTTCTCCGGGCGGCTCGCCACGGTGGTCGCGCACATCCGCCATGCGCTCTCCGTCGTTGGTGAAGACCACGTCTCGCTCGGCAGCGACTGGGATGGGCTCATCTGCACGCCCCGGGACATGCCCACCTGCCTCGAGCTGCCGCGGTTGGTCGACGCGCTGCTCGGCGCCGGCGTCCCCGAGCTCACCATCCAGAAAGTGCTGGGCGAGAACTTCCTCCGAGTGCTCGGCGCACTGAATCGCGACGGGCAACTCGCTGGGCCCACCGTGGATCTTCGGGCCCCGGTCCGAGTGGCCGCGAGGGGGAGCGAATGAGCCACCGCTGGATCCTCCACGCCGACATGGACGCGTTCTTTGCCTCGGTCGAGCAGCGGGATCACCCCGAGTACCGCGGCAAACCGGTCATCGTCGGGGCTTCCTCGGCGCGCGGGGTCGTCTCGGCGGCCAGCTACGAGGCGCGCCAGTTCGGGGTGCGCTCGGCCATGCCGGGCTTCCGCGCGCACGAGCTGTGCCCGCACGGCATCTTCGTCGCCGGCGACATGAAGAAGTACGCCGCCGTGAGCCGGCAGGTGCACGAGGTGTTCCGTGAGTTCACCGACCAGATCGAACCGCTGGCCCTCGACGAAGCCTTCCTGGACATCACCGGCAGCGTGAAGCTCTTGGGATCGCCCGAGGTCATCGGCCGCCGGCTGAAAGATCGAGTGCGCGAGGCCACGCAGTTAGCCGTGTCGGTCGGCATCGCCCCGAACAAGCTGGTAGCCAAAATTGCCTGCAGCCGCGGCAAGCCGGACGGGCTTCTCTTGATTCGGTCCGAGGGCATCCGTGCCCTGCTCGATCCCCTGCCCGTGCGCGCCTTGTTTGGCATCGGACCCAAGGCCGAGCAGCGCCTGGTCACGCGCGGCATCACCACGCTGGGCGAGCTGGTGCGCACCTCGGAAGCCGAGCTCCGCGCTGCACTGGGGGAGCACGCCGAAGATCTACGCGCCCGGGCCCGCGGCGAGGACGAGCGGCCCGTGGAGAGCTCCCGCGCGCCCAAGTCGATCGGCGAGGAGTCGACGTTCAGCGAAGACGTGCGGGACGAGCGGGTGATCTTGGACGCGCTGACGGCCCACGCCGAGGCCGTCGCCAGCCGCGCTCGCCGCGCTGGCTTCACCGGGCGCACTGTCACGCTGCGCGTGAAGCTGGCGCAGAAGAACCGCGTGGCGCCCGGCCAACAGCAGAGCCCGCACGAGCTCTTTCCCAGCCTGACCCGACAGAGCCGCCTGCCCCGGCCGAGCGCCGATGGGGCCGAAATCGCCAGCGCGGCGCACGCCTTGTGGAAGAAGCTCGCTCTCGGCCAGGCCGTGCGGCTGGTGGGTGTCAGCTTGTCGAGCCTGCTCCGGGAGGACGAAGGAGCCCAGCTCGATCTGTTCGCCGCTCGCCCTCGGCCCGTCGCCCACGAGACCACGCTCGCCGCCATCAAGGATCCAGGCGGCCTCACCCGCGGCGAGCGCTTGGGCCGCACGCTGGACGCCATCGCCGATCGCTTTGGCTCGGGCAAAGTGCGCCGCGCCGTGGCCACCCTCGAAAAGCAGACCGCCTCGGACAAAAAGAAACTGGGCGATCCGGACTGACCGGCCCTACTGGGAACCGACCGGCCCAACCCGGGTGGCCCGACTCGCTCTACCGGGTGGCCCGACTCACTGCTGCAAGCGGGCGCGGCGCGCCTCGATCAGGCCGAGCAGCTCGTCGCGGGTGACGCCCAGGCGCGCCGCCGTCGTCTGGGCGAGCGAGGTGGTCGCGACCCCCGGCACGAACTGGTAGGTGGGGCGCTCGCGCTCGGTCAGCTCGACCTGCAAAAAGAGCAGGTTGGCGTCGCCGCGCTGGGCCAGCCGCGCCGCGAAATCGAGGAAATGGGTGGAGATGAACACCTGCGGCCGCAGCTCACCCAGCAGCTCCAGCACCATCTGGAAGATCTCCTCGCCCTCGGACGGATTGGTGCCGGAGCAGAGTTCATCCATCGTGATCAACGAGTCGGCGCCCGAGGTCTCGAACACCTTGCGGATGCGCAGCAGCTCGGTGCCGAGACGGCCCTCTTTTTGTTCGGCGGCAGGCCGCTCGATCAAAGACAAGAACAGCTGATCCACCCAGACCAGGCGCGCGCGGACCGCCGGCACGAACGAGCCCACTTGGCCGAGCAGCTGGGAGATGGCGACGGCCTGCAGGAAGCGCGTCTTGCCGCCCGAGTTGGGGCCGGTGACGATCACGGTGCGGCGGGCTTCGAACGGCCCCAGGCGGCAGGGCACGGGCCCCCCGGCCTGGTTCAGCAGCCACGGGTTGAACAGCCCCTCCAGCTCGCGGATTTCCGGCTCGAACACCGGCAGGCACACCTCGAGCCCGCCGGCGCGCGCCTGACGCTGGAAGCCCAAACAAGCCAGGTAGAACTCGAGCTGCAGCGTCACTCGCAAGAGCTCGACCACGTCGCCCTCGAGCGAGACGAAGACCTGCTCGAGCAGCTGGCTCATCACGTCGTCTTCACTGAAGCGGTGGCCCCGGAAGAAGCCGAACAGCCGGCGCAAGAAGCGCGAACCGGGGCCGCGAGCGAAGCCTGCGTGCTCGACCTCGGACACACGCACGATGTCGAAGCGGCGCAGGGTCCCGTCGTAACCGAGCGACAGGTGGCTCTCCAGCACGGCCCGATGATCCTCGAACGACAGCAGCTGATCGAGCCGCTGGTAGCTCGGGCTCTCGACCAGAGTGGAGGCGAAGGCGCCCAGCCGCGCGAGCCCCGAGCGAGCCTTCTGAAAGGGCAAGAGCGAGGCGACGGCCTTCTTCAGCGCCAGCAGGATGTCGACGCGCCGGCGCACGGCCTGGCTCGCCGTGACCACGCGATCCTGCGCGCACAGCACCAAGCGCAGCGCGCGCAGCTCGACATAAGCGAGCTCGGCGGCGCGGCCGAGCTCTTCGCTCTCGGCCAGCTCGCCGAGCACCCGCTGACGAAAGGCCGTGTCGGCCTGGTGCCGCGGCGGCGAGAGCAGGACGCGCCGCAGGGCCGAGCGGGCCGAGTCGTAGCG
>DATIDO010000535.1:0-5933 GCA_035456245.1 Polyangiaceae bacterium | reverse complement strand
AGCACCTCCAGAATCACGTCACGATTGCGACCGGTCGAAGGCGCATTCGGCAGGATATCCGGCGTGGCAGCCGGCGCGGCAGCCGGCGCGGCAGCCGGCGAGACATCGTTGGTCATGGGAACTGGTTAGCAGATGGGGCTCGGCAGCGCTCCAAGGGCTGAGCCGACTGACCGACTCCGAATTGCTCGTGCTATATACCGATCTCATCGACTCGCACCTCGGCGAAGCCGCCAGAAAGGCTCTGGGTATGATCCTGCAAGGCTACCAATACCAATCTCCCTTCGGGAACCAGCGCTTCGCGGAGGGCAAGCTCGAGGGCAAGCTCGAAGGCAAACTCGAGGGCAAACTCGAAGGCAAGCTCGAGGGGGAGCGAGAGCTCCTGAGGCGCTTGCTGAGCAAGAAGTTCGGAGCCACACCCGACGAGCTGGCGAAGCTCGATGACGCGACGGTCGAAGAACTCGAGCGGTGGTCGGAGAGACTGCTCAACGCTGCATCGCTCGCCGACATTTTCTGCTGAGCCAGATGGCTCCGCGCCGGCGCGACTGCTGGCTCAGCGCCGGCGCGACTGCTGGCTCCGCGCTGGCGCGACTGCCTGGCTCCGCGCCGGCGCGGAACCAAACGCAGTCAGCCACAATCAGGCTGGCCCGGCTTTGCCGTCTCGCGGGCCGCCAATCAGCGACCGCACCAGCACGAAGCCGAGCACCCCGCCCACGCCGCACAGCGCGATCCAGAGCCAGCGCATGTCGGCTGGCGTCGCCTCGGTCGGCGGAGCTGCGGGCGCCGGACCCAACGCAATCTCGACGGCCGGTGAAGTGAGCAGACGCTCGGCGATCAGCTCCAGATCGTACTGGGGGGCGTCGAGCGTCGGGTGGTCACCGACCAGCCGAAGCTGGTCGCCGGACGAGTAGAAGAAGTCGAGGCGCTGGTGCTCCTGCACGAGGGCGAGCGCGTCCACCTGCAAGGGCGCGTTGTCGCCGTCGTCGACGACCAGTTCGAGCCGCTCGGGGCCGGCGTGAGAGAAGCCGAGCGAAAGCGGCACCACCGCCTCCCCCGGTCGGCGCTCCCAGGTGGCCCAAGCAAGCGTGTCGCGCCCCGTCACCCCGCGGTCGTCGCGGCGCTCCTGCACCACCTCGAGCCGACGCGAGAAATACTCGGGCCCCGAGGCGCCGACCTCGATGCCCACGAGGGATCCCGACTGCCCGGCAGCCCGCAGCTCGAAGGCGCGCAGGTGCTCGTTGCCACTGCCCTGCTGATTCGACGAGCGGCGCTCGTTCGCCTCCAGCGACCGCACCACCACCGGGATGCGCCGCGTGCTCGTGCGCGTCTCGCGCACGAAGGGCACCTGCCGATTCTGCGAGTCGAGCAGGCGCAGGCCGCGGAGCACCGCTGGCTCGAGCTCGGGCAGATCCAGGTAGGCAGCCTGCTCGGCGCCGCTCTGCTTGGTGCCGCCCTGCTCGGCGCCGCTCTGCTCCGCGCCGCCCGCGGCCGGCAGGACCAACGCGCGGGACCAGCGGAAGCCATCGACCGCGAGCGGGGCGCTCCGCGCCGGCGCGGGGCTCGGCGGCTTGGCAGGGGTGGTCTCGGGGCCGAGCGTCGCTTGGTTCCACTTCTTCGGCAGCCCCTGACGGAGCACCAGCGCGACGTCGTAGTTCGGCGCGCGTAGGAATTGGCTGCCGTAGGTGAGAGCGAGCTGAGCTGGCGCAGAAGAGACCTGCGCGGGCGCCGAAAAGAGCAGCACGGGGCGCTCGACCAGCGCATCGATGGCCGACAGACCGAGCGGCTCACCCGCCGACTCGATCTCGAGTTCGAGCGTGGTCCCCGGCAAGGCGCCGAGCGGCACCAGCAGTTGCTCGGCGCCGGTCGCCGTGCGCTCGATGCGCGCCTCACTCACCAGGCGCCGCGACAGCTCGCCGCGAAAGAGCACCTTCTCGTAGACGCGCACCCAGCGCGTGAACGCCGCTGCGGTCGGGTGGAGCCGCAGACCGCGGAGCGGCAGGTTCCGACTGGGCAGCGTG
Source organism: Polyangiaceae bacterium (assembly GCA_035456245.1). GTDB lineage: Bacteria > Myxococcota_A > Polyangia > Polyangiales > Polyangiaceae > NIC37A-2. Next base: position 3,918 of record DATIDO010000535.1, on the reverse strand, counting down.
ACCGTGTAGCCCTCCCCGGCGCTCTGCCCGCTCGGCAGGGGGATGGGGCGGAGCGCCAAGGCGTCCTCGGCGGCTCGCTCTCGCTCGACGAAGAAGCGTACGCGCAGCGGACGGACCGGATCGGAGTTGCGGTCGTCGAGCACCAGCCGCAAGCGGCGCTGATCGGTGCGCGGAAAGCACAGCGTTTCGGCGGCCCCGGCGCCGCTCGGCGCCCGGAAGATCGAGCCGCGCACCAAGCGGGCGAAGCGCCCTGGCTCCACCTCGGCCTCGATCTCGACCGGCTTGAGGAACGGCGCGCTCCCCTCGATCGACAGCTCGACGCAGCGAGCGAACGCCGGGTGCTCACCGCGATCCAGCAGCGCCTCGGTGAACTGACCCGGCGTGGAAACGACATTGGTCGGCTCGACGTCCTGCTCGGCCCGCTCGACGTCTCGCTCGAAAGCGTAGCCCAGCTCGAAGCTCGAACCGTCCGGGCGCTTCGCGGCCAAGCGCAGATCGCCACGGTCCGTTCGCGAGTGAGCCAGCACGTCGAACGGCAGCTCGAGCCGCGACCAACCGGGAGCAACCTCGATCGGGCGCGCATGCTCGGGCGTGGGCGCCGAGTCGTGGGCGCTGGCGGCTGCCGCCCAGCCTGCCGCCGCGCAGAGAACGGCGAACGCGGGGCGAAGGACCGAATTCTTCATCAGAGCACGCTTCACTGAGTCTCCGTGGTGGGCCGCTTGAGCACCAGCCGCTGAGTGAGGAACGAGACGAGCAAGAGAGCAACCGCCACGCCGATCAGCGAGCCCACGCGGTAGAGGCCGCCGAGCGCCCACAGGTCGTGCAGCGTGACCTTGAGCAGGGTGAGCGTGAGCACCAGGAGCGCTGCCACACGCAATCCCAGCACCTGCCGCGCCACGCCCACACCCAAGAGCACGAGTGCGAACGCGCCCCAAGCGAGCGAGTAGGTCATGTCCTCGGCCAGGCTGCCGTCGGTGAGGTGGAAGGTCAGCGTCTCGCCGGACGAGAAGCAGTCGGCCACCTGGATGTTCAAGAGGAAGAAGGCCAGGCCAAGGGCGCCGACACGCAGGGCCATGCGCAGCTTGGCCGTCGTCTCCTCGTTGCCCAAGTAGCGAGCCGCGAACAGGTAGGCCACCACGGGCACGCCGAACAGGTAGAGGTAGAAGTTGAAGATCGGCGTGCCGCTGCGCGGGTGGTACTCCCAGATGGCGCCGTTGAAGAACAAACGCACGCTGACCAGGCCCCAAAGCGCCCAGATGGCGAGCGGCAGATGGCGATGCGGAATGCGCCGGTAGAGCCAAGCGAGCGCGAACAGTTCGAGCGCCCAGCCGATGGTGAGCCACTCGCTGCCCACCAAGATCGGCAGCGCCAGGCTGAGGAAGCCGAGCGAGATGCCGGCGAAGGTGACGACGCTGGCGTCGTCGAGTCCACCGGGCTGGCGATTGGCGAGTACGCGCCAGGCGATCAGCGAAAGCAGCGCGGCCACGATGGCCAGCGCGCCGAGTGGGCCCGCCGATACGTCGTCCTTCAGCGTCAGGTACGCCAGGCCGAAGTAGAGCGGCAGGATCAGCGCCGTGGTCACCAAGGCCCAGCGATCACCGCCGTAGCGCTTCGGCCCCAGCGCGAGCGCCCACGAGCCCAGACCCAACACCACGAACGCCACGGCGAACTCGCTCACGCGGTATTCGGAGTAGCGCACCACCAGGATGGCCATGGCCACGAAGAGCGCGCCCAAACCGAGCGCCAGACCTTCGCCCCGGCCGGCCTGCGCCGAACGCGCCACGGCCAAGAGCGAAGGGAGCGCAGCGAAGACGAGCAACGCCGTGATCGGCTCTCGATTGTACTCGACGTCCACCACACGCGAGAGCACGAGCAGCGCGCCCAGCGTGGCCACGCCGAGAGCGGCGTCGCGGAGCGCAGAAGGAGGGCCCCGGCGCCCCTGCCACAGAGTCCACGCTCCCGAGCCAGCGAGGGGGAGCGCCAGCGCGAGGAGATCGAGCGGGCGCGTCGACCACAGCGAATCCGAGTGGATGCGGCCAGCGCACGCGGCCATGGCCAAGAGCACGGCAGCCGGGAACAGCACCCCCAGCGAGCGCTCGGCCAAGAGCGCCGCTCCCAGGACCAGCACCGTCAGGTACGCGCCCAAGAACCACGGCGACACATCGAGCGCCTCCTGCCCCGCGAACGCCATCGTGGCCGCGAGCGGCACCAGCGCGCCGAGCACCACGAGACCCTGCACGGTTGCCGACGGCTCCTTCGCCACCCCCTCCGCCGACTCTCCCGTCTGGGCGCGGCGCGCCCACCACTGGCTGCACGCTACGTAGATGCCCGCCACCAGCGCGAGCGCCAAGAGCGCCCACGGCACCCGCTCACCCGTGAGATAGCGATGGGCCCAACCGCCGAAGAGGATGGTCGAGCAGACCAGCCCCACCAAACCGAGCACGTGCCAGCCGCGGCGATGGGCGACCGCCAAGAAGCCCACGTCGAGCAGGAGCACGTAACCGAGCAGCGCGAGCGGGCGATCTTCTCCGGTCGATACCAGGTACGGCGTCAGCATGCCGCCGAGCAGGCCGAACAGCGCGACCAAGAACGAACCGCGCCGCGCCGAGAGCACGGCGGCTACGGCGGTGACCAACACCATGCCGAAGAAGGCCGTGGTCGAATCGATCAGGTGGTAGAGGCTGCGCGCGGAGAACAACGCAGCGTAGAGGATGCCGATGCCGGCGCCCGAGAGCGCTTCGGAAGCGAGCAGCGCGCGGCTCCGAGCGCGGTCGCCGAGCAGGAGCGCCGCGGTGCCGAACACGAGTCCCATGGCGACCCGCAGCGGCGGCGACAGGAGACCGTGCTGGATCGAATACTGGAGGAAGAAGACCGCGCTCAGGAAGAGCGCCGCGCCGCCCAACCAGGCGAACAGGCGAACGCCGATCAGGTTCTCCCAGTCGAGGCCGCTCGAAGCAGCGGCGAGCTCGGCTGCACTGGGGCTTGGGTTGGGGCTGGCGACGGGGGCAGGTGCGGGCGCAGGCGCGGGCGCGGCGGACGCATCTGAATCGTCTGGTTCATCCGGCTCGTCTGGCGAGTCGTTGGAGGCGTCTGCGGACTCATCGGACTCGGGCTCGTCCGACCGGGACGACTGGGACTCGTCCGACAGGGTGAAGTCGTTGGGGGACGTGGGGGCCGAAGGCTCGACGACGGTCGGCTCGACCTCGTCGGCCGACGAGAGATCGTCGGGAGTCGTAGGCGACGTGGGAGTCGGGACGCCCGGGCTGCGCGCGACGGCCTCGGCCACGGCGTCGACCGTCGTGATCTCGTCTTTGTCCTCGTCCGGATCCTCGTCGCCTTCGGCGACCAGGGTCGGGGGGCGCCTTCGCGATTCCGCGGGCGCGACGGGCGTCCGAACCAGCGCCCCGGACGGCAGCGGCCGCCCCTGCTCCAGCGCGATGAGCCGGCTCCGCAGCTCTTGCAGCTCCAGCGCGGCCTCCCTCGCTTGCCGACGCGCTCCCAAAGCCATCGTCAACGCCACGATGGGCGCGACGAAGAAGAAGCCGCCGATCGCCAGCCCCACCAGGACCAAGAGTTCTTCCATCGCTCGCTCGAAACCCGGGCAGGTTCTCGCCTTCTACGACCATCCGCGGCCCCGCCCTTCCCCATGAAAGCACGGGCTTGGCTCGAATTGCCACTGCGCCGGCTCGCCAAACTCCAGTACCCTCGCGCCGAGTCGCCGCCATGCGCCACCCGATCCGCTGCAAGCTCTCCCCATTCACGTTCGTGGGCGTGCTGTCGCTCACCACGGGAGCTCGCGCCACTGAGGCCGAAGCCAGCGAGGACAATCCGAGCGAGCGCACCTACGCCACTCACTTCAGCGGCGCGGATGAAGACGGTCCCTGGCCCCGCGTCGGATTGGGCGGCGGTGTGGCCGCC
>DATIDO010000534.1:0-3096 GCA_035456245.1 Polyangiaceae bacterium | reverse complement strand
CACAGCAGAATTTCTTCGTCTCCAACCACCTGGTGCTGTTTGGGCTCGAGAATGCTCTGTCGTTCCGAACCCTGTTCGGCGTGGTCGGGGCTTGCTCGCTCCTGGCGAATTACCCGCGAACGAGGACCACACGCGAGTTGCGATACGTCGTGTTCGCCGCCGTTGCGTGGGTCCTCTTTTCGCACGTATCGACACTCTTCTCGTTGCCTCTCCTCGGAAAGCGAATCGTTCCGATGGTGGAGTTGCTCCTCACCGTCGCTGCAACCATTGCCTTCGCGCACGGAGTCCGGTGGTTGCCCGGCCGCCTGCGAGAGAGTTCCTGGTCCGCTGCGGCACTCTGCGCTCTGGTCCCGGCACTGGCCGCATTGCGGAGTATTCCGGATGACAAGAAGTTCGAGGAGGCCATCTCGGCCGGTCGAGGCGTTCCGTTCTCGGCGCTCGAGGACAGCGAAGTGCTGGGCAAAACGGTACTCACGACCGATCCGAGGATCGTGGCCGCGACGCCCCTCTTTGGCTTCCTATCTCACAAGGATCACTATTCTCACCCCTCGGCCCGCTATCGCGAACGAATCGAATTCGTTCGCCGCTTGTCGAAGTCCAGTGAGCGGCACCTCTGTCGGCTTCTCGAGGAGAACCCGTTCGGCCGCATCGACTATCTTTTCATCGATTCCGCCCATTTCACGACGACGGTCGACGCATTTCCTGCGGATGGCAGATCCGAGAAGATACGCGTCCCGATCGCGATCGAGACCGCGAGCTGCCTCGAATCCCGGTCGCTCGAAGGCGGGACGCTGTATCGCTTGAAGCGCGACTGAGCTCGAGGAAGCGCACTGACCAACTCCGCCAACATGGCATCGTTCGCGGACATCGAGAGCGCCGATCAGTTTGCTTGGAGTCACGGGGCGCAGCGCAGCTCCCCGAGGGGTGAGGAGCCGCGTTGCGCCTGCTCCCGTTCGTCGTGCTGCACGAAACGGCGCGCTAGTTGTCGTTTGGTCGCGTCGAGCAGCCACCTTGCGGAGTTCGGGACAAACGCAACGTTCGCAGGACCCCCTCACTCGAGCCAGGCTTCGAGGTACTCGCCGGTGATGTCGAGGTACTGGTTGCCGAAGGCCTCGCTCGGTTCGATATGGGTGTTCTCCCACCATTCGTTCCAGGTGTAGATGGCCACCCAGTGCGGGGTGCTGCCTACCGCGGCAGCCAAGGCGGCGCGGTACACGTCGCCATCGTTGCGGGGGTAGACCCGCGGATTCGGCCCTCGGTCGTCGAGCAGGTGCTCGTCGAAGCCCGGCATGGCCGTGGGGATCCACAGCTTCGGGGCGGGCTCATCGGCCAACACGGACCAGTAGCGCACCTTCTCGCCCAGGCCACCGATCGCGCCGTCGTACCAGACGCCGTCGAAGTCGACGATGTAGTCCATGTCCTGGCAGTCTTGGACGAGCCACACGTCATGGCCGGCGTCGCGAACCTTCTGGCGCGCTGCCTGCCAGTTCTCGAGCGTGGTGTTGCAGGTCAGCCAGGGAACGACGACCGCCTTGCCGTCCACCTGCATGAGCGCCGGGTGCTCGCCGTAGGTCGCGTCGATGTACTCGAGTGACGCGGCAATGCCGTCTGGGTTGTTGGTGAGACCTTCGATGGTGGTCTCCAGGAAGAAGCCGACCACGAAGTCCTCTTCCTCGGCCACGTCGAGCATCATGGCGATGTTCTCGTCGCTGGAGGTGCCTGCGCCGGTGAACGAGACGATGAAGCCGGTAATGCCAGCGCTCTTGGCCTGCTGCATTTGCCGGCGCACGTCGGCTGGCACGTTGGAGGCGTAGGGCGTGACCGGCGCGTCCATCAGGTCCTCGCTCTGCCAGCTGTCGAGTGAATACCAGGGGTAGTAGAGGGCGATGCCGCGTTCGTCGGTCGGCGCGAGCGGCGCACGCACGGGTTCCTTGCCGGCGAAGGCGGAGGCGACGTCGATCGAGAGGTCGGCGGCGCCGGGTGCCGCGAGGATCTCTTGCAGGAGGACCTCCTCGGTGCCGTGAATGGCCCAAACGCGCACGGTCACCGTGCCTGCGGCGCCCTTGGTCAGGTGAAATTCGAACGGCTCGTCGAGCGCGTCGGGCAGGATGGCGTAGTCGACGACCACCGACAGATCGCTGCCCAGGTTCGTGTTGAGACCGAGCTGAGCCTTGTCGATGGTGAGCACGTTGGCCGTGCCCTGTTGCTCCATCAGGCGCACCTTGATGACGTCTTCGGGGCGCTCGACGGCCAAGGTTGCCCAGTCGCCTTGATCGAGGAACTCGACGCGCAGGCGATGGTAGTCGATGCCGTAGTCCGACTCGTGGGGCAGGGTGGGCGAGGAGCCGCCCTCGCCGGGGCCTGGAATCTCAGCGCCATCGGGGGTGCTCGAATCGGCCGCGTCCCCGTCGCCGGCGTTGGCATCGTCTCCGCCCGGGGCGCCCCCGTCACAGCCCCCCAGCGCGACGAGCAGGCCGAAAGTGGCGGCAAGGGTGCAGGCGATGGTGGGGCGAAGTGTGCCGAGCGACGTCATGGCGATCACTCTGCAGTGGGGGCCGCAGCCCCGATCGATCACTCGAACTCCGTCGCCCGTTGCGGAGGCTCGTTCCGTTCGCGTCTTCGCTGTCCAGCGAGGGCCGCTCTACAATGGTCGGGTGAAGCTGGCCCGCGTCCTCCTGCTGTTCGCCGCGTTGTTCTTGGTGCTGTGGTTGACCTTCAAGCAGAAGGAAGCGCCTCCCGCGCCGGAGGGCACCAGCCCCGCCGGCACTGCGCCGACGGCAGCCGAGCCTGGCCGGCCCGCCCGAGCCGAGGACGTGCTGCGCGAGGTCGAGAAGCTGCGCGACACCGCGCAGGAGGTCCCCTGTCGTCCGGGGGATCCACTGTGCGCCCCGGCGGCTCCAGCGGCTTCGGCGGAATGAGCTTGGCGCGAGCCGCCGCTGCTCGATTCCGCGCGAATCGTTTCCGCGCGAATCGATTCAGAGCCGCAGCAGGTTGTGGTTCGTCAGTGGCCCGCCGAACTGCATGAGCAGGCCTCCCTGATCGAGTCGTCCGAGATCGATGCCGTGAAAGCCCAGCCGTTCGATCAGCGCACGCACC
>DATIDO010000533.1:0-5382 GCA_035456245.1 Polyangiaceae bacterium | reverse complement strand
CCTGGAAGGGCTGCGCGAGCTGAAGAGCGACGTGGTGGAGCAGACCTTGGTCGTCGAAGGCAACGTGTCGCTGGAGCGCTTGGTCCAGCTCGGAAGGCTGCCATGAACGAGTCGTCGGTGAACGGGGATGCAACGAGCGGGGCCGCAACGAGCGGGTCCGCTGCAAGCGCGGCCGCACCCGTGGAAGAGCGCGGCGGCAGCCTGTCCTTCCGAGTCATTTGGGTGGGGTTGGCCCTGAGCGTGATCGGCGCGCTCTGCGTCGCCTACTACATCTACCTGCGCTACGTCCGCTTCGAGCCGAGCGCAGCCCATCACGTCACCGAAGGGGCCGAGCTGGTCGCGCGGATCGACGTGCAGCAGGCCGTCGTCTACCAGCCGTTCCGCAAGCACCTGCTCCATTTGCTCGAGGCGGGCCGCACGGGGCCCGAGTCACGCCTGCTGCACGTGGAGCGCAAGACCACGTTGGAGCTCGGCGTCGACACGCGTGAGGTGGTGCTGGGGGTGGGGGAAGGGAACCTCTGGTCGATCGCCCTGGGCGGGTTGTTTCGTCCCGATGGCGTGGTGACCGGTGTGGGCCGCATGCTCGATGACGAGAAAATCGAGCACCGCCTGCTCGCCGAGCCCGAGCGCCTGGAGGTCGGGCCAGTCGGAGCGGAACGCGGGGTTTTTGGTCTCGCCGATGACGGCACGCTGATTCTGGCGGGTAGCGGTTCCAGCTTCCGCTCAGCGCGGGTGCCCGGCCCAGCCCCCCGCCTCGCCGCCGCTCCGGGTGAATTCTTGGTCCTGGATTTGCGGCGGCCCCAGGGCTTTCAGCTGCGTTCGGGCGGTCGTCTGCTGTCGCTGCACGGGGTCGTGAAGGCAGGAAACGCCTTCGCCTATCGCTTCGAGGCCCAGTGGGAGGGCGGCGGGGAGAGCCTGCCGTGGCCCGAGGTGGCGCCCCAGTGGCTTTCCCTGGGCTTCGTGGTGGGGGGCAAGTCCGAGCAGCCAGGGCCCGGTCGGGTGGTGGTTCAGGGCGAATTGAGCCGCCCCGAGTTCGAGCAAATGCTGGCCCGTTTGGCCATGGCGGTGCGGTCGGCCGCCCGGCTCCCGATTTGACGCTCTGCCCCCCGTGCGCTAGCTGGAGCGCCCCCCAGGAGCGTTTACAGCGAGGGTTGGTGTCTCTGTTGCCACTCCGCTCCATGGGTTTCTCTCACCCCTCGTGCGCAGCAGTTTTCCGAATATGACTCAAACTCAACAGGTCGCGTCTTCCTCGTCCAGCTTTGCCCAGCTCTTCGAGTCTTCTCAAGCGACCACCCACGAGCACGAGCTCGGCGGTGAAGGCCAGATTGCAACGGGCGTCGTCATTCGCGTCAACCGCGACTTCGTGATCGTCGACATCGGCGGCAAGTCCGAGGGCGTGCTCAGCAAGAACGAATTCGTCGACGCCGGTGGCGCGATCGAAGTGAACGTCGGCGACAAGGTCGACGTCTTCATCGAGAGCCGCGAGAGCGACGACGGCCTGATCTCCTTGTCCAAGGAGAAGGCCGACAAGATGAAGGTCTGGGACGAGATCTCCGCCGCCTGTGAGCGTGACGAGATCATCGAAGGAACCATCAGCCAGCGCGTGAAGGGCGGCCTCTCGGTCACCATCCGCGGCGGCGTGAAGGCGTTCCTCCCCGGCAGCCAGGTCGACCTGCGCCCCATCCGCAACCTCGACAAGCTGCTCGGTCAGACGTTCGAGTTCCGCGTCATCAAGTTCAACAAGAAGCGCGGCAACATCGTGCTTTCGCGTCGCGTGCTGCTCGAGAAGGAGCGCGACAGCCTCAAGGCTCAGACGCTCGAGAGCCTGCAGGAGGGCCAGGTCCTCAAGGGCACCATCAAGAACCTCACCGAGTACGGCGCGTTCGTCGACCTCGGCGGTATCGATGGTCTCTTGCACATCACGGACATGTCCTGGGGTCGCGTCAACCACCCCAGCGAGGTCTTCAACGTGGGCGACGAGGTCACCGTCAAGGTCCTCAAGTACAACCCCGAGACCGAGCGCGTCAGCCTGGGCCTGAAGCAGACCCAGGAGGATCCGTGGAGTCACGCCGCCGAGGCGTACCCCGTGGGCAAGCTCGTCGAGGGCAAGGTCATGAGCCTCACCGACTACGGCGCCTTCGTGGAGCTGGAGCCGGGCGTCGAGGGTCTGATCCACGTGTCGGAGATGAGCTGGACCAAGAAGGTCAAGCACCCGTCGAAGATGCTGGAGATCGGCAAGGAGGTCGCCTGCCAGGTGCTCGAGGTCGACGCTACGGCCAAGCGCATCAGCCTGGGCATGAAGCAGCTCGAGCCCGATCCTTGGAGCGTCTTCACCGACAACTACAAGCCCGGCGATCGCATCAGCGGCAAGGTTCGCTCGATCACCGATTACGGCGTGTTCGTCGGCATCGAGGACGGCGTGGACGGCATGGTGCACAAGACCGACCTGTCCTGGACGGTCAAGATCAACAACCCCGCCGACGTCTACCAGAAGGGCGACGATGTCGAGGCCATCATCCTCTCGATCAACCATGACGAGAAGAAGGTCAGCCTGGGCGTTCGCCAGCTGTACGACGATCCCTGGGGCGATCTGCTCCAGAGCTTCAAGCCCGGCACCGTCGTCGACGAGGTCACGGTCCTGGCTGTTGCCGACTACGGCGTGTTCGTCCGCGTTCAGCCCGGTATCGAGGCCATCATCCCCAACGGCGAGATCCCGAACGGATCGCAGCCCAAGGTCGGTGACAAGGTCCGCGCCGAGGTGGCCAACGTCGACACGATGGATCGTCGCCTCACCATGAGCATGCAGAACCCCGGCGAGAGCGTCGCGGCCGAGCAGATTCAGGTGCTGAAGCGCGAGTCGTCGGGCAAGGGCGCCACCCTGGGCGACCTGCTGAAGGACAAGCTGGCTGGTCTGCAGGCTGCTGCCGAGAACAACAGCAACAACAGCGACAACTGATTCGGTTGTGCTGAGAGACGAGGGCGCGGACCTGAGGTTCGCGCCCTCGCTCTTTTCCATCGGCTGGGACCGAAGCCGGTCAGGAATGGGAGCCAGTTGGCCCAGCGGTTCGACTGCCTCGGGTTCCCGTCAGGCTGAACTCGGTCCGAATCGTTCGGAAAAAATGCCGTCCCGAGCGCGGGCTGCCCGGCCCGTTGTGCTGTAGTGTCCGCGCGGCATGGACCTGCTGGACGCCGATCTGCAACCCGAGAGCGGTTGGACACGCGGCGGGATCATTTTCCTGGCCATCTCGGCCGCCTTCGTGATCGCTCTGTGCGTGGCAGTGCGCGAGGTGCTGTTGCCCTTCGTGCTCGGTCTGACGATCGCGTACGTGCTGATGCCGGCGGTGACTTGGACCGAGCGCAAGGCGCGAGTGCCGCGCGCCCCCGCGATCCTGATGGTCTACGCCGTGGTCGTCGGTTCGCTCGGCCTGACGATGTGGCTCGGTGGACCGCGCGTCTACCACGAGACCGTGCGCATCGCGCGCGACATCCCCCGGCTGACTCACGACCTCGCGGAGCGCCACGGGCCGCAACTCGAGGCCTGGGTGCGCGCGTATCGCGGCGGTCGCCCCGAGCCCAGCGCGGACGAGCAACTGCCGGCTTTGTCCATCGAGTCGCGACCGGACGGTTCGCAGCAGATTCGCGTGCGATCCGGCCTCAACATCGTCGAGGAGGCGCCGGGCCACTACCACGTCGCGCCTCGTCACGAGGGCGCCGACAAGGAGTTCGACGTCTCCACGCTGGTGGATGACGGCCTGGATCGGCTGCTGCGCTACGTCGAGCTGAACGCGCTGGTCGTGCTTCAGCTCGGACACACCATCGTCAGCAGCGTGGTCCGCACCATCTTCATCGGCTTCATGGTGCTGATGGTCGGTGGCTACATCATGTACACGCGCGAGAGCGTTCTGGCGTTCTTCCGCTCGCTGTCACCGCCGCGCTATCGGCCGGAGTTCGGCCACCTGCTGGCTCGCATCGACCGCGGCTTGGCCGGTGTGGTGCGCGGACAGCTGCTGATCTGCGTCGTCAACGGTGTGCTCTCGGCCATCGGCTTCTGGATCTTCGGCCTCAAGTACTGGCCGATCCTGGCGCTGTTTGCGGCGGCCTTCAGCATCGTGCCGATCTTCGGCGCCATCCTGTCCAGCGTACCCGCCGTGCTGGTGGGCCTGACCCAGGATCCCTTCACGGCCCTGTGGGTGCTGGTTTGGATCATCGGCATCCACCAGCTCGAGGCCAACCTGCTGAACCCCCGCATCATCGGCGTCTCGGCCAAGATCCACCCCGTGCTCGTGGTGTTCTCGTTGTTGGTCGGGGAGCACTACTACGGCTTGTGGGGCGCGCTGTTCGCGGTGCCCACGCTGTCCATCCTGCAGAGCGTATTCAACCACTTCCGCTTCCTCACGCTGGAGGACGCCGGTCCGGACAGCATGGGGGTCCGGGAACTCTTGCGTAGTGCGCGTTCTTGAGCCATAGGCGCCCGGTGGCCAAGCAGTCTCGCAAAGTCAGCCGCGCACAAAGCCAGCAACTGTCCGGCAAGGAACGTCGCGCTCAGCTCCGCGCGCCGCTCGCCACCGGCGAGGCTCCGGCCATGCCGGATCCGTTGGCGCCCGAGCAGATGCGCGCGACCTTGCTGCGCGTTGGTCTGATCGTCGGTGCCCTCTGGTTGGTGGGCGCGTTGATTGCCGGAGTCAGCAACACGCGTTGGGTCTCGACGACCGCGCTGGTCGTCCCGGCCGTCCTGACGGTCCTGGTGATCGGCGTGATGATCTGGACCATCCGCCGCACCAACCGTGCCCGCGAGATGCAGACGCTCTTGGCCGGCGTGCAGACGGACGAGGATCGACTCGCGGCGCTGCAGAAGCTGGAGCTGTCGGGGAAGAAGAGCGACCCCACGGCCATCTTCGCCAAGGCGCAGCTGGAGATGCAGCAGGATCCCAAGCAGGCCCTGGCCACGCTGGAGACGATCGATCTCTCGCGCGTGATGGCCCCGGTCGCCGACGAAGCGCGAGCCCAACGCGCCATGATCCACCTCACCCTGGGGCAGGTCAGCCTGGCTCGGCAGCTGGTCGACAACATCGACCCCAAGCGCCAGCAAGATCTGCGCTCCAAGGCGATGATCGCCGCCATCTCCGGTGAGGCGTGGGCCCGCTCGGGAGAGGCGCAGAAGGCCCTGACCACGCTCGAGGCCTACGATCCCAACGACGAGCAGTTCGTCCAGCTGAGGCCGCAGCTCCTGCGCTCGCTGGCCTTCGCCCAGGCCTACGGCAACAAGGGCAAGGAGCTGAAGCAGACGCTGCGCGCGATGATGAAGATCGACGCTCGCTTGCTCGGAGCCTTCCTGCAGGGCAAGGGTCACCCGATCCTGCAGAAGGAAGCCAAGCGCCTGCT
>DATIDO010000532.1:0-2214 GCA_035456245.1 Polyangiaceae bacterium | reverse complement strand
CGATGGCCGCCTCCGGCACGAAGGTGGGAGCGCGCTTCACGCGACCTCCCATGCCGGCCAGTAGCGCTCGGCAGCGGCCCGACCCATGCCGGTGAGCTCGTAGGCACCGACGCCGATTCTCCGCGCCCACCTCATGGCGGTGGCGGCGCTGAGGGCGGCCATGGCACGCGCAGGACGGAGACTGAGTACCGTTCTGGCCGCATCGAGGGTGACGGTCCGGCGCCCCGTGACCCAGCCCGCGTAGAGGATGGCCAAGCCGCTCAGGAGCGTGCGGTTCTGCGGGTTGTTCAGGATGCTCACTCTGCGGCCTCCTGGACCTCATCGCCGATGCATTCCCAACCGGGTCGTGCGCGGCGCGCGAACAGCTCGAGCTTCCGCACGTTCGGTCCTACGAGCCTGTCGACTGCGGCGAAGAATTCCTCGGGTTTGCGGGAGTGCTCGAGGCGAGGTGCCAAGATCACCGAACCAACGCCGGCGTCGTGGCGCTCGGGACGGCCGCGGCGGAACACGAGGCAAACCTCGTGGGCCATGCGCAGGGTGCGCCCCATGCCGATTCGAGGCCTCGTTCCGTCGAGGGTCTGCTTGACCCAGACGAACTCGCTGACCGGCGGCCGGTCGAATCCCCACGCCCGGGCGACGGCGAGAGCGTCGTCGTGGTGCGTGTGTAGTCGCCACATGAAGAGCCAGGCGTCGCGGGCGATGGGTGGCAGCGGGAAGCGCATGATCTCGTTCGTGGGCATCACACCACCTGCGTAGTGCTTGGACGCTCCGCGGCCTGGCCCCGGCAGCTGGTCTCCGTGCATCCAGGCCGGGTCGGCCACGACCACGTGAAAAGGCTTCACCCGGCGCGTGTCGGTCGTCTTCATGATCCGGCTTCCTCCTCGTGTCGGACGCACCCCGCGACCATGAGGAGCCTCAGGATCGCGTTGTGGACGTGCAGCTCGCCCGTTCCGTCGGGCCCTTCGTCGCGCGCTGCGTAGAGCGCCCCCGAGCGAACGATGTGCCCGTCGGCCTTGGTGAAGTGGTGATCGGCGTCCCAGTCCGTGAAGGCGCGACCGGCGTACTTTCCGCGCTCTCCGCGGGTGAGGATGCGCTCGAGGGCGTCGAGTTCGGCGCCGAGCAGCCGATCGAGCAGAGGCCGTTCAGCCACGAGCGGCCTCCAGTCGTCGAAACTCGACCACCCACACCCAGAGGTTGGCGTCCCACGCTCCGGCGCCGTTGATGCTGTCCCAGAGCGTGCTGTAGGAGCCGATCGGGTCGTCAGGGAACCAGCTCGCGGCTTCGTCCCCTGGCATGTAGTCCCTCCAGGTCGGGCACTGGAAAAAGTCCTCGCCGCGCTCGATGCCTTCGGCCTGGGCATCCTCCTCCGAGATGTCCTGCAGGCGCTCGACGCGCACCGCCGTCACCTCGAGCGTGATGCGCGAGGCCCAGCGGGGCATGTGGATGCTGGGGCGCCAGCGGCACAAGTCGAATGCGCCGGGTGCGTAGCTCTCCAGCGGTGGCGAGTAAGTGCCGTCGCTGTACATCTGAGCGCCGTCGCGGAACACGACGAATGCACTGTCTTTGGGCTTCCAGCGCTCTCCAGCACTGTTTCGCGAGTCGAACGTCTCCCTCACCCAGAGCCGGTCGCCGGCTACTCCGTAGGGGCACTTGATGGCCGGCCCGTACGTCTCGGGGAACACAGGACCGCGCGCCACCACCTGGCGCCACCGTGCTCCACTGACGTGCTCCCAGCCGCCATCGGCTGTCTGCAACGCGCCTGAGACCACCCGCCGCGTCTGCGTCTTGGTGCCGTCCAGGATGGCGCGCACCATCGGCCCGCTGAAGAGAATGGGGCGATCAGCCACCGACCACCTCCATCGCCACGCACTCGCCTCCGACGTTGCCGGGGTGGAATGCCTGGGCGCACCGCGTTGCCTCGGGGCACTCGGCGCACGTCAGGTCGGGGAACGGAGGGAGCTCGACGCCGGAGCGACGGTGCTCGAGCTTCGCCAGCACGTAGCGCTCGCGATTCCGCTCGGTGTTGAGCTGCAGGGGCAGCGGCGGTTTCTGGGCACCTCCCCGCGCTGGCTTCTGCTCACCGCGGCAGTGGCGAGAGCAACGGCTCGCGCGAGCAGCGCCGCGCAGCGTGCTCGTGACCCGAGGCACCTCAGCCCCGCAGACGCAACGGCAGAGCCAGCTCGAGCCACGGGAGCCTTGCGACAGCGCGCGCAC
>DATIDO010000531.1:0-22351 GCA_035456245.1 Polyangiaceae bacterium | reverse complement strand
ACGGCGCTTCGAAGAACCCCAACTACGAGGCCAACCGCCGCTACTACCTCGAGTACGTCACCAAGGTGATCACCGAGCGCGGCATGGTGCCCTTCTACTGGGACAACGGCGGCACGTTGAACCAGGCCGACAACTTCGGCTTGTTCACGCGCTCCACCGCCGCGGTCGCCTACCCCGACATCGTGGCCGCCATCGTCCGCGGCGCCACCAGCGACTACCAGCTGGCGGACATCGTGAAGCCGTGAGGCTTCACGACCATGAACCCGTGAAGCCTCACTGCTTCACGGGTCCCCCTTCCGCCAGGGTGTGCGCCCCGCGGGGCCCGATCTTACGGCTGCATGACCCAGCGAATGCGCATGCCGCGGGACTTGGCGACCGCTGCACTCAACCCGCTTCCTTGCAGGTAGATGCTGAACCCGTTGGGCGTCGGACTGTAGATCGACGTAGTCCCGCGCAGGTCGAGGTCCAACGTGCTTCCCGTTACCGTCGTGAAGATTGTCGGCTTGGCTCCCGAGGAGAAGAGCCCGGCGCACTCGCTCGTATCCACGGTGATACGGGCCGAGTCCGGATCATAGTCCTCCCAGTCCGTTCCCGAATAGCCCGCACACGAGCCCTTGTCAGCGCGATTCGCTGGAACGGCCCGCCAGTTGACGTGGTACTGCGCTGCATCTGCGGAAGCCGGCGTAATGCCGGATGGGTCGTTGATGTACACGCGGAAGCCAGTCGCCGTGGCCTTGAAGATCGACGTGACACCGTAGGTGTCCCAATGTCCCGAGTTGGCCCCTAGCGAAGTATTGTAGACGGGCGTGCTCGTGAACTTGCATCGCGACGTATCGACGTCCGTGTAGATGACGGTGTCGCTCGTGCTGTAGGTGTGCCACGCCGTGGAGCCGGGTGTCGAGCGTCCCACACAGGTGGAGCCGAGCAAATGCCGACTGTCGGTGAGCTTCGCCATGTCCGCGTCGGCACCGACCCAGTTCACGTGCCAACCGTTGTCGTTGGCCCAGTCTGGCGTGATGCCGCTTCGCTTGACGTAGATGCGAAAGCCGCTGGCCGTGGGTGAATAGATGCTGCTCACACCCCGCGTGAGCCAGTGGCTCGCATTCCCCCCCAAGGAGGCGAAGTAGATGGGGGCGCCCGTCGTGTCCCCATCGCGACCCTTGCCGAGACCGCAATAGCGTGTGTCGATGTCGACGTAGAGACCGTCGCTCGCATACTGGACCCAGTTCGTGCTTCCAGCCTTGGTGCGCCCGAAGCAAGCAGTCTGCGTGAGATGTCGTTCACGGAAGGCTCGATCGCGGAAGAACTCGACCTCCGAATCGCTGACGAAATGCGGCTGCCCCCAGCCGGCCACCGGGGAGTAGCCCATGAGCTCGGTCGCAAACTGAGTCGCTCCCTCGAAAGTGACCTGGCGGCTCAAGCCTCGCATGACAGAGAAGCTTGCCGGCGCCTTGAACAGTCGCCCCTGCAGTCGCAAGCCAAGCTGCGAAGTGGCCGAGTTCGCTTCGAACCAGCACGCGTCGTCTTCGCAGGCGGCACCGTCGGCGATACACGCCGCGCTGCACTTCGGGGCGCCGCTGCCCAGGTTGGCCCAGCCGAACTCCCACGTTCCAGAGGCCAAGTAGGTTTGGCACTGTGACTTGCTCTCGAAAAAGGTGAGCTTTCTGGCACCAGGACCCGCCGGGAGTGGCACCATCGGGCCATCCTTGAGGTAGACCTGGTCCCAAAAGTCGCACTCGTCGTTGCCATTGCTCGGCAGCATCGCCGTGAGCTGAAACTGATCCGTGCTGACAGAGTCGGTGTGCATCATCCCCAGGTGGTGCCCCAGCTCGTGCGCGAAGTTCCAAGTCGGACTCGCGCCGTTCTGGATGTCGTTGCGGATCCACATGACGTTCGCGCTTCGCGACGCGGCGTTGGCCTGGTTGCCTGCTGGCGAGGGCCCATTGTCTGCAAACACGAAGACATTGCTGCTGAAGTTACCGTTCTTCCACGGCATGTAAGTCCCACCCACGCGCTCCAACCACCCCCCCATGGTGTCCAACTTGCCAGATTCGTACTTTCCAGCGACCGGCGCGATGAGCTCCAACTCGTCTTCCACATCCGCGAAAGCGAGCTCGTTCGCTCCGCGCACACGCGTGAAATGCGGCATGACCCGATCGTCCATGCGGTCGACGAAGAACTGAATGTTCGCGTCGTCGAACGTCTCGTTCGCGGTGGCGACCATTTCCGCAATCTTGGTCTCCGAAAGCGGAGGTGCTTCGCCGGCTTCTTTCAAGATGCGCACGACGTGCAAACCCACACGGTGCTGAATCTCGTTGCCAGGCGTGACTGCCGGAAGCGCCTGCTCCGTGCTCTCGAATGCTTCCAGCTCCTCTTCGCTCATGGGCGAAAGCGCACATCCCACCATGGACAGCACGAGGCTGCCGGCAACCGTTCCTACGATTGATACACTTCTCATTTTACTCTCCTCCACCTTGTTCGCCCCAAGGCGCACTTGGCGCCAAGGTGCTCGTATAGCGAGCTTTGGGGATCGCATGGGCGTTCGTTTGGAAAAATCTTCGTGATGCTCCGGCCCTGCGTTCGCAGAGGCAGCAGCACCGCGCGCCGCGCGAATACTCCGCCCGAATTGCTCTCTACGCGCGTGCGCGCGCTTCGGGTCGTGATCTCGATGTCGCTCGCAGATCTGGAGGTGTCGATTCGCTATGCGAGACGCTGGCTCGTTCGAGCGAATGGGCATTCGGACAATTGGACGATCGGCCGACGTCGGTGAGCGACGGGGGACGAGCGGGGTTCGTTGCGCGCGCACTCAGGCACGACCTCGAACGCAAACGGCTCGGGCAGTTTCAACGGGAGCTCGATGAGTCGCTCGGCCCCGTCTCCCCGCTCACGACTGCGCGCAAGACACCGAAGTGTCGATGCTCGACTCCGAGGCACCCAACGCGCATCCGGCGCTTCCTCGTTCGACGAACGGTTGGTTCGCAGAGGGGCCGGCGAAGGCTCTGTCGGTGGTCGCCCGGTCCCGACTCGGACCGGGGCCCCGACCGCGCTAACCTCCCCGCCAATGGTCGAGAGCGCCGGCGAAAGAGCGGTCGAGTTCACCGAGGAGCGCCTGGAGCTCTTCCCCACCCACGTCTTCAAGCGCCTGTACACGGGGCTCGAGGGCGTGAACGAGCGCCTGGCTCGCCTGTGTCTGGAGAAGGAGCGCGAGGATCAGGGGCTCGTGCGCAGCAACGTCGGCTCCTGGCACTCGAAGAACGATCTGCTCAAGTGGAAAGATCCGGCCATCGAGGTGTTCGGCGCGCTCGTGCGCGATCTGGTGCACGCCTACGCGGCCGAGCGTCTGCAACGTGACCCCAGCAGCTTCGAGCTCACCATGAGCAGCGAAGCCTGGGCCAACGTGAGCCGCGCCGGGCACTACGCCAAGCCGCACGTGCACCCGTCCGCCAACTTCGCGATCGTCTACTACGTCGACGCAGGAGACGAAGAAGTACGCCAGCCGGGCGGGCGCCCGGTATCCGGTGTGCTCGAGCTACTCGATCCGCGCAATCGGCCCGAGATGTTCCACACACCCGGGGTGCTGCCCATCGACACCGTCTCGCTGATTCCGCGCGCGGGCCTGATGTTGGCCTTCCCGGCCTGGCTCTACCATTTCGTGAATCCGTACCAGGGGACACGACCCCGCATCTCGATCGCCTGCAACGTCACGGTGATGCGCCTGGAAGAGAGGGCAGCGAAATGAGACTCGCCAGTGCGCTGGGTCCCATCTCGCTCGAGGTGCTGCGCGAGAAGTACTGGGGCAGGAAGTCGCTCTTGCTCGTGCCGCAAGGCGGGGTGAATCCGCTCGAAGGTTTGGTGACGCTCGAGGAGCTCGAGGTGCGCCTCAACGACGGCTGCGCCAGCATGACGAACCTGGCGGTGATTGGGCCGGACGGCGGCAAGCTACCCAGGGAGCGGCTCTACCATCGGCAGGTGGGGCCCTGCTGGACTCCGGAGTTCTTGCGCAAGCGCGAGGTCGCGCAGCACTTGGCCAACGGGGCCAGCTTCGTCCTGCACAACATGACCCACGTGAACCCACGCGTGGCCCAGCTGATCAGCGACATCGAGACGGAGTTCCCCGACTTCGCCGCGGACGCGCATCTCTATGTGTCCCCTCGCCCCGGCGCGACTGGCTACCGAGTGCACAAGGACGAGCCACAACACAAACTCTACTTTCAAGTGTTCGGCTCCACGCAGTGGACCGTCTACAAAGGCCAGCACGCCCAGCGCGCGCTCTCGGCCGACGAGGCCCGCACGCACTTGACCGTCGACTTCGAGGCGGAGCTGCCGCCCGGCAGCGTGCTCTACATGCCGCCGGGCGTGTTCCACAAAGCGACGAACCCGACCGGTCCGCGGCTGTCACTCAGCGTGCCGATCGCGCCCAGGCTGGGAGCCCAGGCCGTCGATCGGCATCACATTCCGCTGGTTCGACTGATGACGGCTCAGGTCGGCGGCGTGTAGACGACCACGTCACCCGACTCGAGCGTATCGCCGTCGACCGTGCCGATCAGCACGTTGATCTGTGTGCCTTCGTTGTAGGCGGACAGCCAGATCTCGTTGTCGACCGGATCCACCACCAGGGCCCAATCCGACGAGGACGAGTACTCGGCCGTGCTGGTCGGACCGAAGTCGCTGATGAAGTTGACGCCGTCCGTGCCGAGCGTGGCATTGACCGAGGCAGCCACCGCGCCGATGCGGATCTCGTCGACGCCGCTCTCGAAGTCCACGAAGTGGAACGGCGGGCGGTAGTAGCCATCGTAGAAGTTGGACGTGCTCGACGCGTAGTCGATCATGTCCGCCCCCGCTCCACCGTGCACGGTCAGCGAAGGCACGGAGCCGAGGAAGTTGGCCGCATTGGTGCCGCCCGACTGACCCGTCACGCGAGCGTAGTCGTCGCCATCGTTGCCGATGAGGCAGAAGGGACTCGTCAGTGAGCCCTCGGTGTTGTCCGAGTCGACGTAGACGGCGTCGTTCGCGCCCCAGAGGACGTAGGCCTGCGGGGAGCTATAGTTGATCGATCCGTAGCTGTTGACCGCGTCGTCACCGATGGTGGGCTCGGCGTAGGTGGCCTCGGGGCAGTAGGCCTCGATGAACTCCTCGGCCGTCTCGGGGGGCGCCGGGGGCTCGCCGCCCTGCCCGCCGCCACCGCCTGCGCCGCCGCCGCCTGCGCCACCGGTCACGTTCCCGCCGGTTCCAGGCGATCCGCCCGTGTTCTTCGTGCCGCCGGTACCGTCCCCGCCCGAGCCGCCACCGCCCACATCCTCGGTCCCGCCCCCGCCATCACAGGCGCTGAGCGCCGCGGCGACCGTTGCAGCCAAGACGACTGCTCCCCTCACAACTGTACGTTTAACCATGGACCCTCAAGAAACTCACTTCTCGAAGTCCGCGCAAGAGCCGACCGAATCGGGCCGAAATGCGCCACGCCGCGCGCCGGAGCGAAACGGGATCGTTCCAGCTTCCCAATCCTTCTACGCTCCGACCATGGCTCCATCCGACCTCGGAGTACTCGGCACTACCTTGGCCGGCTTCTTCGCCAGCATGAACCCGATCGCCAACATTCCCATCTTCCTCGGTCTCACCGAGGGACTCGGCTCCCGGGCGCGCAAGCGCATCGCGCTGCAGTCGGTGCTGACGGCCTTCTGCGTCATCGCGGCCTTCACGCTGCTCGGTCAGTTGATCTTCTCGCTGTTCGGCATCACCTCGGCGGCCTTTCGCCTCGCGGGTGGCATCATCGTGTTCCTGATCGGTTACCGCATGCTCGGAGGTGAGCCAGCCAAAGAGCACCAGATGGCCCCTCCCCCCGAGCCCAGCGCCGAGCGAGCGTCTCTCGTAGAGACGAGCCTCGAGCTCGATCCCGGCGTCCTGTCGGTTGCCATCACGCCGCTGGGGGTGCCGATCTTGGCGGGCCCCGGTACGATCGTGACGGCCGTGGGTTTCTCGGCCGGGCACTGGTCCCGGGCGCTCATCACGCTCGTGGCGTTTGCGGTCCTCTGCGCCATCACCTGGCTCGGATTCTCGATGGGCGGGCGGCTGGTGCGCCTGCTCGGGCACTCCTTTTTGACGGTGATCACCCGCCTGATGGGCCTGATCCTCGCGGTGATCGGCGTGCAGATGTTCCTGCACGGTCTGAGCGAGGCGGGCTTCGGCGGCTAGTGCAATTCCGTCGTCAGTGCTCCGCGCTGGCCCCCCGTCAGCGCTCTGAACAGGCGGCAGCGTAGCGGCCGCACGCCTCGCTGGCGGGCAGCTGACTGCCGACTGCAGGGCGCCCCATGAACCAGACAGCCGTCATCGTCTCGCAGGGCGGCAAGTCGAGCAGGGCCTCGGATGTGGCGCGGATGTGATCGGTGAAGCACCCCTCCACGTCGCCGAGGCGGGCGTCGCACGCGAACTGGAAGTGCGTGTGTTCGCAGTCGGTCTCGGCCGGCTCGGCCGCGTCTCCACAGGTCTTCTCCGCTCGGAGGCACGCCTCCAAGATCAAATCGTCGTCGGCCGTCCGCATGAACTCCGCCCGCGCCGCTCCGTAGCGACTGCCCGCGCAATGCTCCTCGGGGCCGCTCTGCCCCACCATGAAGTCGAACAGCGCCACGCAGAACGCAGTGGCCTCCTCGCTCGTGAGTGCGCTGATCCGCTTCTCGTCATCGACGCCCGAATCGACCCGATCCGGCGCCCCCCAACAACCGAGAGATGCAGTGGTAGCAATGGCCACCCAACCCCCGCGACCCGTAGCCTGGGAAGTCGACATAATCACCAAAATACGCCCGCTCGATCGAGGGCGGCAAGCTGGACGAACGAGCGACTGTCGGGGGTGAGTAACGGGGGATTCGCCGACGAATCAGTCACACTGCAATGGTGTCACCCGCGCTTCGCTGTCGATGGAACCGGACCGGGAACGCGGCGTCCCGTCTAGCCAGATTGTCCATTGAGGCACCGGCATTTCCATGACAGCTTCGCGCCGATGTTCCATTCCAAGCTTCTCTCGTTGGGCCCCTCGGTAGCCATCCTCGCACTCGCCGCCAGCTTGGCCGGCTGTACGCCCAAGGTCGGCGTGGGTTCGCCCAAGCCGAACGTTGCCCTCTCCGGCGACAAGGCACCCGCCGAGCTCGAGCTCGACGCCGCGGTGCCCGACGCCTTCACCACGCCCAAGACCAGCGTGACCGCCGTCGAGGTGACCGGCTGGCGCACGACGCTGACCAACGGCTTCCAGGCTGCCTTCGGCGGCGCCACCTCGAGCTACAAGCTGCACATCGTGATGGCCGAGCTCTCGTTCGCTCCGGCCGCCGTCTCCTCGGGTGGCGGTGTCCACGCCGTGCGTGCGCAGGTCCGTTACAAGGTCCGCATCGTCGGCTCCGACGGCGCCGAGCTGGGCGTGGCCACCGGTACCGTGGAGGCACGCGAAGCCAACGCCGTGGCCAGCGAAGAGGCCATGACAGCCAACGCCTCGCAGGCCGTCGAAGCGATGTACGAGACGATCTCGGCGCAGCTCTCCGGCGAAGGCTCCTGAGTCCCGCCCTTCGCATCCTCTCCGTCGGATCTCCTCTTCGATGAAGTCTGCCCTTTGCGCGGCGCACGCCGCGTTGCTTGCCCTCTGTCTGGCCCCGGGGGCGCTCGCTGCGCCCCTGCCTCAACGCACCCCGACCAGCGTCCAAGGAACCTCCTTGGGCGTCATCTCGGTGGAAGGCGTCGAGTTCTCGCGCAACCTGTCGGCCGTGGTCGAGTCACCCGACTCGTTCGCGCAGCTGATGGTGACCGAGCTGAAGCGGCTCGGTTACCAGGCGCACCTGGCCAGCGAGGGCCAAGCGGCAGACTTCTCGCTGAGCGGTTCGTGGACCGAGGCGCGTTGTGAAGACGCGCAGGGCAAGACCTGCGGCGCCGTCATCGACTGGACGCTGCAGGACACCCGGGGCGGCACGGTCTACCGGGTCAAAACCCGCAACGAAGAAGACCAGGTCGGCAAGACCGACGCCGAAGCGCTGACCGAGAAGCTCCTGCTCGGCGGTCTCCACTCGCTGCTGAGCCGCGAGAAGTTCCGCGCGGCGACTCGGCCCGTCGATCCCAGCCAGAGCGGCGCTCTGCCCGCCGCGACCGTACGCCGCTGCAAGCGCTCCGCCTTGGTCCTGCCCAAGGACAGCGAGCAGGCCATCGACGCCACCGCCGTCGTGCGCACGGACAAGGGCGTGGGCAGCGCCGTGGTCATCTCGCCCGACGGCTACCTCTTGACCGCAGCCCACGTGGTCGAGGGCGCCAAGACGGCCAACATTCTCTTTCGCCAAGGTGCCAAGCAGTCGGCGCGCGTCGTGCGCTACGACGCCGAAGGCGATGTGGCGTTGCTCCAGCTCGAATCGGGACAGGCCAGCGCTTGCCTCGATCTGCAGGTGGTCGATCCCGCTGCGGGTCAGGAGCTCTATGTCATTGGCGCGCCCGCAGGCGAGAAGCTCTCGTTCTCGATCAGCCGCGGCATCTTGAGCGGCCGGCGCACCATCGATCATTTCGATTACCTGCAGACCGACGCCAGCGTGAACCCCGGCAACAGCGGCGGCCCCATGGTCGACGCTCAGGGCCTGGTGCTGGGGGTCGTCAGCTGGAAGCTGTCGGGCCGCGGCATCGAGGGCCTCGGCTTTGCCGTGCCGGCCCCAGCGGCGCTGCGATTGCTTTCGCTCTCGCTGGCGGACGCGAGCTCGAGCTCGCTGGCCAACGAGACCGCGGCCGCGCGCCTGCGCAAGACCGTGGTGGACAGCCCCGATCCCGCTTGGACGGTCGTGGGCAGCAACGGCGGCATGGTCGGAGGCTTGGCCGTCAGTAGCTCCTACGGCAGCAGCGGCGGAGGCAGCAGCGTCTGGCCTCCCCTCCTCATCTCGCTCGGCACGACAGCCATCGCCGCCGGCGGAACCATGATCGCCATCTCCGCGGCGTCCTACAACGAGTACTCCTCGCGCAGCGATTACTTCGAGGCGCGCAGTTGGAACGACGCAGGTTGGATCACGGCGGGCGCTGGCGCGACGATGATCGCCGCGGCGCTCATCATCCCCGCGCTGAGCTCGGGCTCGAGCGAAGATCCCACCAAGACCAGCTGGCTCAAGCACGTGGAGCCCCGAGTCGGGCCGCTCTCCGTCGGCGTGAAGGTGAACTACTGATGCGCGCGCTGGCCCTGGTCTCTCTGGCCCTTCTTCTGTCGAGCCCCCTCGCCTGCGTTCGACTGCAGGAAGCGCCCCCCGCCGCCAACGATGGCGAGTCATGCGCCGTAGATTCGGATTGCACCGAAGGTTCGCGCTGCACGACGGGGCTCTGTTGGTCCCAAGAGTGTGTCGTCGACTACGGCGGTGTCTCGAACTGCGCTGCAGCCGAGGACGTCTGCTACTACGGGACCTGCCTGCCTCGGCAGTGTGATCCAGCGGCAAGCTCGAACCCCGCCTGCGGTGCCTACGGCTGTGCGGACTCACGCTGCCGCACCTACTGCAGCGACGACTACCAGTGCGCCTCTGGAAACGTCTGCCGCGAGGGCGCCTGTGTGTCGGGCTACTGCTCGCTGGCGAGTTCGCCCAGCGTTTGCCAGGGTACGGCCTGCGACGTGGCGACCGGCGAATGCCTTTCGGGCTACGACTGCGGGACCGTTGGCTGCGCGCCGGGGTACCTGTGTGACGGCTTCAGCTGCAACAAGCCTTGCTCGAACGACGTCGACTGCGCGCCGTACTCCTGTGACTACGACAACACCTGTCGCGACGACTGTTACACCAACTCCGACTGCGCGGACGGCTACCAGTGCACCTCGGGCATGTGCCGGCCGCGATGAGAACTGGCACGCTGAAAAGCGCCGCCGACCGTGAGAACTGCGACCGCGAAAACCGCCACCGCGGCAAAGCAGTGAAAGGCCAGCTTCCCGGCGGGCCTTTCCTTTTGCTGCAGCGGGCTGCCGACTGCGCTCAGCGCTGGTAGACGCGCACCCAGTCCACGCGCATCTGCTCGGGCCAGACGTTGGGATCCACGCCCTTCGCCCCGCCCCAATCCCCGCCCACGGCGAGATTCAGGATGATGTAGAAGCGCTTGTTGAACGGCCAGGCGTCGTCGCCGGTGTTGTCGTTGGGCGACGTGAAGTACTTGCGGCCATCGACGGAAAAGTCGATGCGGTCGGGGAACCACTCGGCGGTGTAGGTCTTGAAGCCGCTGGTCGCCCCAGGGACCGGCGTGGCGCTCGTACGCTGCTGCGTGCCCTTCCAGTTGTACTTCTGCGAGTGGGTCGTGGCGTGGATGACGTTCGCGTCGTACCCAACGTGCTCCATGATGTCGATTTCGCCGCACGCCGGCCAACCACGGCTGAAGTCGTCGGGCATCATCCAGAACGCCGGCCAGGTTCCCCAGCCTGTCGGCACCTGCAGGCGAGCCTCCACCTTACCGTAGGTCCAGCTCACCTTGCCCTGCGTCTTGAGGCGAGCCGACGAATATTCGTAGCCCTGGTACCAGTCGCGGCGAGCTTCGATGACCAGCTGGCCGTTCTCGATCCGAGCGTTCTCCGCGCGGCGGCTCGTGTAGTTCTGCAGCTCGTTGTTCACCCAACCCGGGCGCTGCACCTCGTAGGCCCACTTCGACTCGTCGATGCTCGGTCCGTTGAACTCGTCGGACCAAACCAGCCGCCAACCGTCACCGGGCGTCGAGCCGACTCCGATCACGAACGACTCCCAGCCAGCGAGCGCGGCACCATTGGCGTTCACCGTCGAGCCGCCGCCGTTCTGCGCCGACACCCAGCGCCCACCCGACGCCTGCAAGCCCACCGTGTCGCCCGTGACGATGGTGCCCGAGCCGCTCAGTTTGACCAGCTTGAAGGACTCCCAGCCCTGGGCCGTCGTGGCCGTGAAGTCCACCGCCGCTCCGCCCCCGTTCACGGCGCGCAGGAACTGCCCACCGCCCGCGCGCACGTTCACCACGTCGCCGCTCACCAGTCCGCCACCGTTCACGTCCACCAGCGAGAACGTCTCCCAGGCCTGGGCCGCAGTGGCCGTCGCCGTGACGGCGCCGCCGCCGTTGTTCTGCGCGCCGAGGAACGAACCCGAACCTTGGGTGCGCAGCACCACGTTGTTGATCGTCACCGGCGTAGGCGTCGCGGCCGGGACACCGCCGATACGGAACCTCTCCCAGGCTCCCAGCGACGCGCCGTAGGCAAACACGGTCCCACCGCCGCCGTTCTGAGCCGAGATGTACTGACCACCGAAGGTCCTCAGGCCGACGATGTCGTTGCTCTGGATGGTGCCGCCGCCCGGCTTTTCCAGCGTGAAAGTCTCCCAGTCGAGCGCGCTCGCGCTCGCCGCGTTCAGCGACGAGCCGCCGCCGTTCAGGGCCTGGAACCACTGGCCGTTGCCGGCGCGAATGCGCACGCGGTCGCCGCTCACCAGGGACCCGCCGTTCAAATCATCGAGAGCAAAGGTCTCCCAAGCGGCCGCGGTAGTCGCGGTGGCGACGACGGCTCCGCCACCGTTGTTCTGCGCCCCCACGTAACGGCCACCCGCCTCGGTGCGGAAGGTGATGCCGGCGACGATGGCCGCCTGCTCCGTCTCACCCAGTTCGTCGGAGAACTCCTGGGGCTCCAGCGCACAACCCGTCAGCAGGCTGGCGGCAGTGAGCGAGAGGACCGGCCATGAGCAGCGTCGGAGCGGGCTAACCTGTTTCGTCATGCGAGCGCCCACAGCAGGAACCAGGCCAAATTCCGCCACGTGGCCCGCGTTGGGCGCTTCCCGCAGAAAAGCCGCTACGGAAGCGCAACGCCCAATTGCCGCTTCCACTCGAACTACCGGGGCACCCGGGTCGAGATCGTAGACACCTCCGTACGACAATCCTTGCGTACGCGCTCGGTGCAACACGGCGGGCGACACGGCCGACTCCAAAACGCCGACTGCAACGCCGTGACTGGAACACCGCGCGGGCAACACCGTGCAACCAACACGGCGCCGCCCCTCAATTGTGGCGATCTCGCGCCGCGGTCCTGCACCATTTCACGCTGCTCCTCGAACACGCGGCAACGATCCAGCCTGGCCATTGGGCCGCGTTGCGCCGCGCTCCAACAAGGGGGAGCTTCGGTACGATGGCCAACTCACCGATGTACTACGTCTTGGTTACCGGCATGGTCGAAGGTCCCTTTCCGCTCACGCAACTGCGGGCCGCCTTGGAAACCGGACAGTTCCGCGGGCTGTTGCGGGTGCGTAGGGATGGGCTCGACGAATGGCTGCCGCTCGAGTTCTTCAGTGAGCTGTCCGATCTGATCCCGGACGAGCTTCCGGCCCACGCCACTCAGCCCGAAAGCCCGATTGCCCTGCTCAAAGGGCGCTGAAGCTCACTGCAGGACGCAGGCCTCGAAGGACGGTACCAGCTCGAACTCGGTCCGGTGCCAGCGATCCAGCTTGCCCCGGACGGTCACGTGGCTGCCAATTGCAGTGCGCAGGAGTTTGTCGGAGCCGAACTCCGAGAAGGTGCACTCGATCACGTAGGACTTGCCGCCCACGTCCCCGGCGATGGCCGCAGTCGCAGCGCGCTTGGGGGCTTTGCGCTGACCCGAAAGCGAAGTGCCGGCTTGGCCGTCCAACAGCAGGGCGTTGCTGGTGTCCACGTCCTTCTCGATCAGCGTGCCTTCGACGAGCAGCGTCTCGCCGCGCAGCTGGTGGGCAGACACTTCGTCGGACTCGATGCGCTGCACCAGCTCCTCGACCCGATAGTGGGGCGCCGACGAGCCGCAGGCCGTGAGCGACGACAATGCGCAGGTGGCAGCCACGAGACTGCCGAGGAACCGCGAGGTTCGGGCCCCTCGCTGGCTGGTGGCTGGGGATTTCATGGGCTCGGGACCTTAGCCGGATTGCGGGCCGCCTGCAGCTCCTCCAGGTCCTCGATCCGCCGCGGCCAGTCGGCGTGGAGAAGCCGAGAAAGCGCCCGATCGGCCAGGAGGCGACCGCCGGTCTGGCAGCGAGCGCAGTAGTTCACCTCGTTCTCCGCGTAGGCGATGCGTTGGATGGCCGTGCCGCAGACGCGGCACGGTTGCTTGAAGCGACCGTGCACGGCCATCTCTTCTCGGAACGCGGTCACCTTGCCGGGGAACCCGTCGCCCGCCTCCTTGCGCAGAAGCGTCGTCCACTCGAGCAGCGTCTGCCGACAAGCCACGTAGAGTCGCTCCACCGCTTCGTCATCGAGCGAGTGGGTGCGAGCGACCGGACTGAGGCACGCCCAGAACAGCATCTCGTCGCTGTAGGCATTGCCGATACCGCTGAAGATGCGTGGATCGGTCAGCGCGCGCTTCAGAGTGCGATTCTCCAGGCGCAGCGCTCTTCCGAACTCCTCGAGCGAGCAATCGAGTGGCTCGATGCCCCCGCGCGAGAGCGCCTCGGCGGCTTCCCAACCGCGCACCAGGTGCAAGCTCGCGCGTTTCTTTTTGCTGAACTCGGTGAGCACCAAGCTCTCGGCCTCGGCCTCGGCTTCGGCCTCACCCTCGCGCCGGCCGGCGAACGTGAACGCCGCCAGCACTGCCTTGCCAGAGGGTCCCGCCTTGTGAGCGGGCTCTGCCCTGTGAGAGAGCGCCGCGTTGCCAGAGGGCGCCGCCTTCGCCGGCTGGAGCCGAAAGCGACCGGCCACCATCAGGTGCACGACCGCCACGAGCTCCCCTCCCTCCCCGGAGCCAGCAGCGAACGCCATGGCGATGCGCTTGCCGATACGCCGCACCTCCACCAAGCGCAGACCCGCCAGCTCGGCGACCGAGGGCGAATGGGTTCGCAGCAAGAAGGGACTGGAGACCGCGAGCGCCCTCAGCTCACGCCCCACGAAGCGCGCCGCGATGCGCTCCACGTAGACGGTGACGTCGGGCAGTTCGGGCACGGACTCAGCGCTCCATCAGCTTACGAACCCTCTCCAAGAGGGCCGCTCGCCCCAAGGTACCTTTGAATACGTAGAGAGAGCAGGCCGATTCGTCGTCGAGCACGCTTTCACTCACGCGCAGCCGGCTGGACACGGCAAAGACGACCCGCTCGTTCTTCTGTCCCTCGGCCCAGCTGACGCGACTCCAGACGGCCTCGCGCCGCCAATAGCCGAGCAGCTCCAGGTGCACGCGGGGCTTGCCCGGCGCCTCGAAGACCAAATCCGGGACGATCAGGCCGAGCCCCGGCACGTCCAGCAGCTGCTCGGCCGGGCGCACGGTGATGGTCGGATCGCCGAGACCGTTTTCGAGCAAGGGCGCCAACTCGGAGCGCGCTGGCTGCTGCTCGCGCGGGGCGGCCGTCGTCCGCAGGACGTGCTGGAAGGTCAGCGGTCGCCGCTCTTTGCCCCAGCGGATCTCGGCGCTGATCTCGCATTCCCCGACCTCGCGCAAAGCGGGCACCAAGAGCGAGAGCGCCAGCCCATAGCGGGTGGTGGCTTCGAGCACGCTGAAGGGGCCATCGATGTCGACGCGGTAGGCGTCGCCCTCTCGCGTGATGGTGTGGAGCAGCTGCCTGAACTTCAGCTTGTGAAAGAACACGCGCAGGGCGTCGGGGGAGCTGGCGCGCAAGAGCACGCGCAGGCGTACGGCGCGGGCCAGTACGCCCTGCAGCTGCCCCCACTCGAAGCGCTCGACCAGCTCCTCGGGACCGAACACCGGCGCCTTCACCAGCTTGGCCGCGCCCTTCAGGTCCCCGAACAGCGCGTCTTCGGCCAGCTCCCGCGCGATACCCAGCTCGGCGGCCGCCTGCTCGATCACCTCGGCCCGCGGAAAGCGCCCCGAGGGTTCGAGTTCGCTCCGCACCAGGCTGGCCCGAGTGAACACCGCTCGCCGAAATTCCCGTGGATCCCAGTCGAGCGGCGCACCGAAATCCGCCTCGTCGAGGGCCAACTTGCGCAAGCCGGCGACGAGTTTGGCCTCGCGCGCCTCGTGGTCCACCGCTGCCAAGAGCTCCTGAACCTCGTCCTGGGTGCCCCCGACCGCGCTCTCGAGTAGCGCCAAGATGTCGGTCGACAGCTCGAGCGCGCGCTTGCGTTCGGCCGCCGGAAACTTCTGCAGCTCCAGCGTCTCGCCCTTGCGCCTCGCGCGCACCAACTCCGGCGGCAGCACCGTCAGCCCCTCCGCCCCGAGAAGCGCCGCGGCTTGTACGCGGCGTGTTCTCGCCGCCGCTCACTGGTCGACGTCTCCGACGTCCGAGCCGAGACCAGCTCGTAGAGCATCGCCCGCTTGTTGCCGTGCTGGCGAAGGATGCGCCCGAGCCGCTGGACGTGCTCCATGACCGAGCCGCTGCCACTGAGGACGACCGCCACGTTCGCCGAAGGCACGTCCACGCCTTCGTTCAGGACCTTGCTGGTCACCACGGCCGAGTAGCGCCCCTGATCGAAGCCCTCCAGGATCTCGCTGCGCTCTTTCACCTTGGTCTGGTGGGTGATGATGGGCACCAAGAAGCGGCGGCTCACGGCATAGGCCGTCGAGTTGTCCTGCGTGAACACCAGCATGCGGTCGCGCTGATGCACGGTGAGCAGGTGCTCCAGGTAGTCGAGCTTGCCCTCGGCGGCGAAAGCCAGCGACCGCTGGCGACGGTAGGCCGCCTGGGCGCGCCGGCCAGCCTCGCTCCTGGACGAGCGCAACATGAACTCGGCGAAACCGCGCGGTGAGCCGATCTGCAACCCTTGTTGGCGAACGTAGCCAACGTAGATGGCGCGCTCGGCCTCGTATTCCTCGCGCTCTTCGGCCGTCAGCTCGATGACGACCCGCTCGGTCTGGTACTCGGCCAGGTACTGGCCAGCCAAATCGGTGATGTGCTCGCGGTAGACGAGCGGGCCGATGAGCTCGTCGTTCACCTCTTCCCGGCCATCGGCCCGCTCGGGGGTGGCGGTGAGGCCGAGACGGAAGGGAGCCAGGCACATGCGGGCGGTGAGCGCGTAGCTCTCACCCGGCAGGTGGTGGCACTCGTCGAAGATGACCAGGCCGAAACGGTTGCCGTAGCGCTCCATGTGGAGGTAGGCGGAGTCGTAGGTCGATACGGTGAGGGACTCGACCTTGTGCTCACCGCCACCCAGGATGCCAACCTCGCAGGCGAAGCTGGTGCGCAGCAGGTCGTACCACTGGCGCACGAGGTCGAGGGTGGGCGCGACGACCAAGGTGCTGCGCTGCCGTTCGGCGATGGCCAGGATGGCGACGTAGCTCTTGCCCGCGCCCGTCGGCAGGACGACCACCCCACGCCCCTTGGCCTCGCGCCATGCCTTCAGGGCGGCCGTCTGGAACGGGCGCGGCTCTCGTTGGGCGCGCAGCTCGAGCTTCAGCTCGGAGTAGGCGCGCGCCTTGTCGTCGAGGGTGTGGCCTGCCCGGGTGAGGTGGCGGACCAAGGGGGCGTAAAGCGCGCCGGGGGCTCGGTGGCACGCGGCTCGCGCATCCCATTCGACTCGTCCGTCGGCCTCGCCTTCCACTGCTGGAAGAACTTCGTCCCGAGCGGTCAGGCCACGCAGCTCCAGCGTGCCTCCGTGGAATCGAAGCTCCAGGTTCATGCGTTCAGGCGTAGAGCGCCGAGGTCGAGATTGCAATCCATTCGAGCACTTGCAGTCGTGTGCCGCGAGGTAGGCCCAAGGGGTATGACACGAATGTCATGGCCTGGCTAGAATTTCACGGCTGCACTGAAATTGACCGTTTCCGCGCGGGAAAGCGCATCCTCGGAGCGAATCGGGCCCCCTGATTGGGACCTGGGGAGACTCCGAGCCAAAGCCCCCACGACTCGAATGTCATACCGAAGCGCGATCGGTAACGATTGGAAGGCGGCCCGGGGGGCTCCCAGCGACTCACTGGCGGCCCGGATTGCCACCCCCGAGAACCGGGCCAACCCCTCGGAAATCCACAAAATGAGAAAAGGGGCCTGACCGAAGTCAGACCCCTTTTACTCGAGCGCAGAGCTAATTAGCCCTCAGCGCCGCCGCCGCCGGCGCCGCCGCCAGCTGCACCGCCGCCGCCCGTCGAGGGAGCGCCACCGGTCTTGTTGCCGCTGCCACCCGTGGCAGCGCCACCGAGGCCACCGCCGCCGGTGTCACTGTCGCTGCCGCCGTCACAACCGGCGAGAGCGAGGCCGCCCGCGAGGGCAAAGATCGAGATGAGGGAAAGAGTCTTCTTCATGTTGGTTCTCCGAACAACCCTGGTTCAACTAGTTGAGATTGGGGACGGGTGTCCGGGAGGTGCTTAAGCAGATTCCGTGCCAACGTGTCAAGCGTTCACCCCTCCCCACCACCTCCGCGTAATCCCGACTGAATTCCGTCTTCACTGCCATTCCGCTCGGCCGCGATTCCCCAACCGCCCCTTCAGCCGATCGCCTGCTCGCTCCACTCCAACCCAATGTTGCCCGGGGCAACCGGGCGCCCACTTCGAGTCGACATCAACCTGGGAGAGGTCGATGGGGGGTCGATGGGGGTGGCACGGCCCATCGACATCAACCTGGGAGTGGTGGACGGGAGAGGTGGTCGACATCAACCTGGGAGATGTCGACGGGGGGGCTAGCTGGTCCCTTCGAACATCAACCTGGGAGAGGTGGATGGGGGGCGGAGCGGGTCGTCGAAAACCGGAAACGGGTGCTCAGTTCTCGGTTGCGCTGACCGATCGGCTGATGTAATCAACGCGCCCCTCGATGAGCGCGAGCTGATCGGCGGGAACTGCCCGCGAGAGTGGCGGAATGGCAGACGCGGCGGCTTCAGGTGCCGTTGCCCGCAAGGGCGTGTAGGTTCGACTCCTATCTCTCGCACGAAAATCCGGAGCCCTTGGCTCCTTCGAATCCCGAGCCCCTTCCACCGGCCGGGACCCAGCAAGACCCACCGACCAGGCCCCGGCCCGACGGTGGGTCTCGCGCATGGGGACTCGTCTGCGGGTCGTGCCGTGCTCGGCAAGCCTCCGAGGTTGCTCGCCGGCGGTCTTTCCGGGTCCGATCCCGCATGGACACTGCTAGCGTGCGCTCATGTTGCGCTCCGCTCTCCCTTGGCTCGGCGCGGCCCTGCTCGGTGCCGCCGTCACCCTGGTCGCCGGTCGTTCGCTTCAGCTCGGCCCCCCCGAGGCCCGAGCTGCCACACCCGCTCCTCCCGAGTGGAGCTATTACTGCATGGAAGTGCAGAACGCGGCCCAGCTGAACGAGAAGGCGAACCGCGCCGCAGCTCGCGGCTGGGAGCTGTTTGCGGGTAGTCCCGGCTCGAGTGGGGCGATTTGGTGTCTGCGCCGTCCCGGCCCCTCCCCGCTGCGCGAACTGCCGACCGAGTGAAGGTAGGGCGCTCTGCGACCCTGACTTCGCCCAATCAGTCTGCTATGGGACCGCCGCTCATGGCAGCCGGATCCCGAAGAGCAGGCTTTCCCATCCACGACCTGCTCATTTTTCGGGAGGTACGCGCCATCGATCCAGCGCGTCAGCTCGACGCGGTCGTCGATGTCGTCGTCGAGCGCGGCACCATCCGCTCGATCGGCGTGGGCGCCGCCGCACAGTATCTCACCGTCGAAGGCGCACGCGTCGTCGATGGCCGCGGCAAGTGGTTGGTTCCGGCCTTCGTCGATCTGCACTCGCACCTGCGTGAGCCCGGCCAAGAGTACAAGGAGGACATCTTCTCCGGTCTCGATGCCGCCGCGGCCGGTGGCTACGCGCACGTCTGCGTGATGGCCAACACCAAGCCGGTGAACGACTGCCGCGCCATCACCGAGCAGATGATTGGGCGGGCGCGCGAGCACGGCGGCGCGCGGCTGCATCCCATCGGTGCGGTGACCAAGGGCATGAAGGGCCAAGAGCTGTCCGAGATCGGCGACCTGCGTGATGCAGGAGCGGTCGGCATCAGCGACGACGGCGTCTGCATCATGAACGCAGCCGTGATGCGGCGCGCTCTCGAGTACGCGCGCACCTTCGACATCCCGGTCATTCAGCACGCCGAAGACCACGATCTGACGGCTGGCGCCTCGATGCACGAGGGCGTGGTGAGCGCGCGGCTCGGTCTGCGTGGCTGGCCGCGCGTGGCCGAAGACATCATCATCGCCCGCGACATCCTGCTCGCCGAGTACGTCGGCGCGCGTTACCACGCGGCGCACCTCTCCACCGAGGGCGCGGCCCGCCTGGTGCGCGAAGCCAAGTCGCGCGACCTCAAGGTGTCCGCCGAGGTCACGCCTCACCACCTGCTGCTGACCGACGCCGCCGTGATCGGCTACGACACCGCATGCCGCGTGAACCCTCCGCTGCGCGAGCAGTCGGACGTGAGCGCGCTGCGCCGCGCGCTTGCCGACGGAACCATCGACGCCATCGCCACCGACCACGCGCCCCACTCGCGGCTCGAGAAGGACATCGAGTTCGCCGACGCCAGCCCGGGCATGATGGGCCTGGAGCTGTGCCTGGGCCTGCTGGTCCAGTTGGTGGGCCAAGACGGCCTCACCCTGCCCCGCCTGATCGACGCGCTGAGCCAGGCTCCCGCTCGAATCGCCGGCATCGAGCCGCCGACCCTGCGCGAGAACCAGCTCGCCGAGTTGGTGCTGGTCGATCCCGCCGCCCGATGGATCCCCGCTCAGCGCAAGCTGAAGACCAAGAGCCTCAACTCGCCGTTCTTGCAGACGGAGTTGAGCGCCAAAGTGACGATGACGGTCGCCCACGGCGCCGTCGTGTTCGACGAAGAAGGAGCAAGCTCGTGACCCGCGCCTACCTAGCACTCGCCGATGGCACCATTCTGGAAGGAACCAGCTTCGGCGCCTCCGGTCACACGACGGGTGAAGTCGTGTTCACGACCGGTATGACCGGCTACCAGGAGGTGCTCACGGATCCTTCCTTCTCCGGACAGATCGTGACCATGACGTCGCCGCACATCGGCAACGTCGGCGTCAACGACACGGATCCGGAGAGCACGTCCAGCAAGCCTCAGGCCGCTGGCTTCATCGTGCGCGACGTCAGCCCCCTGGTCTCCAACTTCCGCGCTCAGCAGTCGCTCGGTGACTACATGGCGGAGAACGGCATCGTCGGCATCAGCGGTGTCGATACCCGTCGCTTGACCCGCCACCTGCGAGATCAGGGCTCGCAGAACGGCTGCATCGGCACCGGCAACCCCGACGACCTGGTCGATCTGGCTCGCCAGGCTCCGTCGATGGAAGGCCTCGACTTGGTCGAACGCGTCGGACCCAAGGAGACCTACCGCTTCACCGAGAGCCTGGCGGATTGGTCCCCCAACCACATGGGCAAGCCCATGGTGGCCCCCGTTGGCAGCGAGCGTTTCCGCGTCGTGGCCTTCGACTTCGGCGCCAAGCGCAACATCTTCCGCTGCTTGGTGAGCTCGGGCTGTGACGTCACCTGCGTGCCCGCTCGCACCTCGGCCGCCGACGTACTGGCCCAGAACCCCGACGGCATCTTCCTGTCCAGTGGCCCCGGCGACCCAGCCGCGCTCGGCTACGCCGTCGAGACCATCCAGCAACTGCTGGGCAAGAAGCCGATCTTCGGCATCTGTCTGGGACACCAGCTGCTGGCGCGCTCCCTGGGCGGCACCACCTACAAGATGAAGTTCGGCCACCGCGGCCTGAACCAGCCCGTGCAGGATCTGGCCACCGGCCGGGTCGAGATCACCACGCAGAACCACGGCTTCGTGGTGGACGTGAACTCGCTGGGCGGCCAGGCCAAGAGCAGCCACCTCCACCTGAACGACGGCACCAACGAGGGCCTCGATGCTCCGGGCGCGCGTGCCTTCAGCGTGCAATACCACCCCGAGGCCGCCGCCGGCCCCCACGACGCCTTCTACCTGTTCCGCCGCTTCACCGATCTGATGCGCGGCTGAACCGGCCACCATCATGTCCAATCCGCGCACCATCCATTTCGTTTCGCTCGGCTGCCCCAAGAACCGGGTGGACAGCGAGATCATGCTGGGCTCGGCGCACGGCGAGGGCTTCCAGCACGTCGACGATGCGGCCGACGCCGAGGTGATCGTCGTCAACACCTGTGGCTTCATCGACGCCGCCAAGAAGGAGTCGATCGACACCATCTTGGAGATGGCCGAGTACAAGAAGACGGGCGCCTGCCAGAAGCTGGTGGTGACCGGCTGCCTGTCTCAGCGTTACTCCGGCGACCTGTCGGAGGGTCTGCCCGAGGTCGACCATTTCTTGGGTTCCAGCGACATGCCGAAGATTCGGCAGGTGCTGCGCAACCAGGCGGACCGCATGTTGGTCGGCAACCCCGCCGACTGGGTGATGAGCCAGAGCGACGAGCGCACGCTGTCGACGCGCGGCGCCAGCGCCTACGTGAAGATCGCCGAAGGCTGCAACCGCAGCTGTTCGTTCTGTGTGATCCCCCAGCTGCGCGGCAAGCAGCGCAGCCGCTCGATGGATGACGTCGTGCGCGAGGTGGAGCGCTTGGTCGACGCCGGCGTGCTCGAGGTGAACCTGGTGTCTCAGGACACCATCGCCTACGGCCGCGATCGCGACGACGGAGCCAACCTGCCCGAACTGGTTCAGCGCATCGCCGACGTCCCCGGCCTGCGTTGGCTGCGCATCTTCTACCTCTACCCGGAGAAGATGACCGATCGCATGATCGAGCTGATCTCCGATCACCCGGTGATCGTGCCCTACGTCGACATGCCGTTGCAGCACGCCGCCGACGGCATGCTGCGTCGCATGCGCCGCGGTCACGGCGGCAAACGTCTCTACGAGCTGGTCGAGCGCATGAAGAAGCGCATCGACGGCCTGACCTTCCGCACGGCCTTCATCGTCGGACACCCCGGCGAGACCGATCAGGAGTTCGAGGAGCTGCTCGATTTCGTGCGCTTCGCCGAGTTCGACCGCGTGGGTGTGTTCCACTACTCGGACGAGCCCGAGGCCCGCGCCTACGAGATCGACGGCAAGGTCGATCCCAAGGTGGCTCGCGCCCGCGCCAAGAAGCTGATGACCTTGC
Source organism: Polyangiaceae bacterium (assembly GCA_035456245.1). Taxonomy (GTDB): domain Bacteria; phylum Myxococcota_A; class Polyangia; order Polyangiales; family Polyangiaceae; genus NIC37A-2. The sequence continues at coordinate 470 of DATIDO010000531.1, read as the reverse complement.
AGCGCAAGATCAGCAAGAAGAAGAACGCGGCGCTGGTGGGTCAGCGGCTTCAGGTGCTCGTCGAGGGCGCCAGCGAAGAGAGCGACCTGGTGATGGTGGGCCGCCACCGTGGGCAGGCGCCCGAGATCGACGGCACGGTGTTCCTCTCGGGTGGCGAGTGCCAGCCGGGCAGCTTGGTCGAGGTCGTGGTCGGTCAGGCCACGGACTACGACTTGCTCGGTGAGGTGGACGAAGGCGTGGCGGCCATCTTCGGTCGCGGTCGCTCGAGCGCGGCGCCCGTGGTCGTGCCCCACTCCCTCGTGCAGCGCGCTTCGGACGGGCGCCGCGTGCTGCGCACGGTCTGACGGGCTGGTTTCGGCTCGGTCGGTTGGCGCGATCGGTCAGTCGGCGCAGCCGATGGCTCGGTTGCGCCCACGCGGTGGTCGCGGACCGGGGCCCGCGTGCTCAGTTGGCGCCGCCGGCGCCGCCAG
>DATIDO010000530.1:0-3059 GCA_035456245.1 Polyangiaceae bacterium | reverse complement strand
CTCGGACCGCAGGCGGCGTTGATCGCAGTCGACGTTCGCAACCACGAGATCGTCGCGGCCGTGGGTAGCTACGAGGCCCTGTCGGGCGGCCTGGACCGCACGATCCAGTCGAAGCGCCAGCCGGGCTCGACCTTCAAGCCGCTGCTCTACAGCTACGCCCTGCATTCCCGTCAGGTGACCGCGGCCACGCACTTCACCTTTCCGTTCGAGCCGGCCAAGGGCGCGCCGGCGCCGGCGCCCGACGCCCCGCTGGCGATGGAGTCGCTCTCGCTGCGCGAAGGCATCTCGCGTTCGGACAACCGCGTGGCGCGCGAGGTTCTCGCTCGCGTCGGGGCCGACTCGGTGGTGGCGTGGGCGCACGCGCTCGGCATCCGTTCCCAGCTCGGCGCAACCGAGAGTCTCGCGCTCGGCGCCTACGAGGTGACACCGCTCGAGATGGTGACGGCGTTCTCCGTCTTCGCCAGCGGCGGCACGCTTTCGGAGCCCACGTTCGTGCGCAAAGTGGAGAGTGGCGGCGGCGATCTGCCGTTGCCTGCGCGCCCTCCCGCGCGTCCGGTGATCGATCCCGAGGTCGCCTACCTGACGACGAGTTTGCTTCAGAGCGTGGTGCAGCAGGGCACTGGGCAGCGCGCCAAGAGTCTCGGTCGCCCGGTGGCCGGCAAGACGGGCACGACGAATCAGGCCAAGGATGCGTGGTTCGTGGGCTACTCGCCGGAATACGTCGTGGCCGTCTGGGTGGGCTACGACGATACGCTTCCGCTCGGTTGGGCCGAGTCCGGCGCCAGCGCTGCGCTGCCGATCTGGGTGGACTTCATGAAGGCGGCGCACCAAGGGACACCGGTTACCGAGTTCCCCCGTCCGAGTGGCCTGGTCGAGGTCTCGCTCGATCCGCTCTCGGGTCTGCTCGCCCGGCCCGCTCAATCGGACGCCTACGCCGAGCTCTTCCTGCCCGGCACCGAGCCCACCGAAGTGGCGCCCGAGATCGCACCGACCGAGCCCGTCCCGAGCCCGGGCCCCGGCGCACCGGAACCGACGACTCCAACCGAGCCTTCGGCGGAGCCCAGCTCTCCTACTGGAGCCAAGCTGCCGGCCCTGCTCGACGGAGATCTGGTGCTTCCGCCACCCGATCCGCCGCCGCCTCCACCACCCCCGCCGCCTTCGGCGGCCGATCCGCCGCCCGCCGACGAGCCCCCGCCTTTCTGAGCCGGGCCCTGTTCAGTCTGGCCTGTTCAGTCTGGCCTGTTCAGTCTGGCCCGTTCAGTCCGGCCTTCTCACTGCGGCATGACCGGCTGCTCGTTGACGCCCCACAGGCAGTAGTCGAAGGCCAAGGCGACCGAAGAATCCGCGATCACGCCCAGACCCACGGAGGCGATCGACGAGCCGGAGTAAGGCGTGCCAGGTCCGGTGCCGCAGCCCGTATTGAACTGCGAATACTGGATGGGCGCGCCGCTGGTCGAGACGGACGCGCAGAAGGTGACTCCGCTGTCGTCGATCAAGTAGGCGGTCAGCGGAGTGCTACCGAGGTGATCGTCGTAGTCGAAGATCAGCCCCGTCCCGATGGGATTGAAGACGCTCGCCACGTGCTCGGTGGTCTCGCTGACGGTGCTCTGGATCCGCGCGAACTCGCTGGCGTCACCGACGATGGGTAGTGAACCCCGAGCGCACTGGCTGCCGGCCCCCGACGCGCGGTTGACGCTCGATATGGCCGTGGCCAAGTCGCTCTTGATCAGGCTGGCGTAGCCGGAGAACTGGGAACCGAACGACCAGTAGCCGACGTGGGTCAGCGTGGCCTGATCGAGCTCGTCCACGCAGTAGTGGATCGGCTCGACTTGGCCGCGCGTGGGCACGTAGATCCACACGGCGTCGAGCGGCTGCATGGCGTAGCCCGCGCCCGTTCCGTCGCAGAACTGACGGAACTCCGCCCAAGGGATGACCGAGTAGTTGTCCAAGAGCGGAGCACACCAGTCGCCCGAGGGACCGCCGATGAAGGCGTAGCGCTTCAGGCTGTCCTCTGCGCTGAAGCTGACGAGTAGGCCCGCCTCTGTGGGGACGACGGGCACCGCAGCCTCGTTGGCGCGGCTCTGGTTCACGGTCAGGATGAACTGGGTCATGTTGCCGGCCCCTGCGCCCATCGTGCCGTCGATGCAGTAGGCAGGGAACGTGTCGGTGAACGACGTACTGGTCACGTCGGTCTGTCCCGCGATGTTCACGCCGGTGTAGCCGTAGAATTTCTGCCCTTCCATGTAGCCCGGCTGCAGCCCGTTGCTGTCGGCGAAGCGCTCGACGCAGAGCCCGTAGGGATCGGATGCCGGCGCGCCGCGTGACGGAATCTGGAAGGCGATGCGATCCAGGTTCTGACCTTCGTAGACGGCGCCTCCCTCGGAGTTGCAGTCCGTGAAGAACTCCGCATATGGCGCGTAGATGGTCGTGCCCGAGACGTAGGTCTCGTAGCAGAAGCCGACCGTGCCCGCGTACAGCATCACGCGGACGATGCGCTCGGGGTTGGTGGAGAGATCGAACTCGAGGCCCGATGCGAGTCCCGGGACCGCCTTGTTGTCGCCGCCTGCCTTGCTCTCCTGCAGGTGATAGGAGAGCTCTGCCCAGCTGTCGCCCGTCGACTCGGTCGTGCCGCTGATGCAGTGGGGCGCCGACTTGCTGTCCAGATCGGAGGTTCCGGTGGCGCCGCCCGAGAGGATCAGCTCTCCGAAGCCGCGCCAGGTCCCATTGTCGAAGTAGCCATTCGGCAGACCGATCGTTCCGCCGTTGCCTCCCGTGCCCGACTCACCACCCAGACCGCTCCCCCCGCCCGTCCCACTCGGCTCGACCGGCCCCAGGTCGGGCAGCACGCCTTCGGGATCGTAGACCAAGGCGTAGATGCTGAAGCTGCGGACCTTGACGGCGACGATCTGGTTCGAGTCCGGGCGCTTCTTGCCCACGACCTCCCAGGTCGGGTCCCTCTCGTCCGAGAGCTTCACCACCTTCACCTCTGGGCGCTTCTTCTCCGCTTGCAGCTCGATGTCCACGTCCTCGTCGAACTGGAGGCCGTGGGGCCGGAAGCG
>DATIDO010000529.1:0-5735 GCA_035456245.1 Polyangiaceae bacterium | reverse complement strand
CGAAGTGAGGGCCTTCGTCGCTCGTCCGCGCGCGGTGAAGGCAGCCGTCGCCAAGGCCTATTCGGGCGACATCCACGCCTTTGCCACTTTGGATCGCTCCGCTCACGCGCAGTTCACCAACATGCTCGATGTCTACGAGCGCAACTTGGTGAGCGACGAGAGCATGACCGTTTCGCTCGCGAAGGAAGAACGTCGCGAGCGTGTGCTGAGCGCCGAAGAGCTGGAGGGGCCAGGTCGTGGGCCGGGTCGTGGCATGCACGACCAGGGCTACATCGAGACCCTCAACGTGTTGGTCAGCCTGCTCGAGAATTCGCGTCAGGATCTGCGAGGCCACTCGGCGCAGGTGTCACGACTGATCAAGAAGCTGGCCGAGCGCATCGGCTTGTCCGCCAGCCAGCTCAACCACCTGCAGATCGCCGCCTTCGTCCACGATCTCGGCAAGGCCGGCGCCTATCACCTCACGGCGCTCAACGTGTCCGAGTACGAGGGTCACGCGGCTCAAGCGCAAAAGACCCTGAGTTCGCCGGCGCGGCTGATGGAAGCCGTCGGGCTGGCGCACGAGACGAAGCTGGCCGTCGAGCAGATGTACGAGCGCTTCGACGGGCAAGGCATCCCTGCCGGCTTGAAGGGCAAGGACATCAGCCTGGGCGCGCGCATCCTGGCCATCGCGGACACCTACGCCGACCTCACCCAGAACCCGCGCAATCCCTTCCGCAAGCGCCTGCGCCCGGCCGAGGCCTGCGAGGTGTTGGCCCGCTACAAGAGCACGGTGTTCGACCCCAACCTGGTCGATCTGTTCAAGCACACGGTGACCGGCGAGGACGTGAAGGCTCGCCTGCTCGCGAACCGCAACCGCGCCATCGTCATCGATCCCGATCCAGAAGAGACGACGGTGCTCGAGCTGCGCATGGTCGAGCAGGGCTTCGAGGTGCAGCAGGCGCACAACGCCGAGCAGGCGCTCAAGCACCTACGCACCGGCGAGTTCGAGTTGGTGGTGAGCGAAATCGATCTCGGCCCGAGCGGCGCGGATGGCTTCGGGCTGCTGGCCGAGGCGCGCAAGCACGACTGGGGCAAGAAGATGCCGTGGATCTTCGTCACGTCGAAGAGCTCGAGCGCCGATGCGCGTCGTGCCTTCGAGCTGGGCGCTGCGGACTTCATGACCAAGCCGGTGTCGGCCGATCTGCTGGTGGCCAAGCTGAAGCAGATCATCGAGCGCGAGGCCGCGCAGGGTGGTCAGGGCCGCGGCGTGTCGGGTTCGCTCTCGGAGATGAGCTTGCCCGACATGGTTCAGGTGCTGTGGCATGCCCGCAAGTCGGGCTCGCTGAAGATCCGCGCCAACAACAACGTGGGCGAAATCCACTTCGTCAATGGCATGATCTGGAACGCCATGTGGGGAACCCAGCGTGGCGAGGAGGCGTTCTACGCCATGATCGGCCTGGTCGACGGTACGTTCGCTCTCGATCCCAACTTCCGCCCGGAGTCGCAGGTCATCCAAGCCAGCCCGGAAGCGCTACTCCTCGAAGGAATGCGGCGGATGGACGAGCAGCAGCGCTGATCGTCCGCGAGCCCCTTCCCCTCCTTCGGGGCCAGGCCGCCCAGCTCGGGAAGTCGCCATGGCGCGCGACCCAGCCTTTTTCGCTTCGGCCGGGCCGCCGGGTTGTGGGCTATCGAGCCGACCGTGTTACCTTTCCTGGAGGGCTTGGTAACGCCGGCCCCTCCGTGCCCGTCCATGGCTCCTCCGCCCCCGCTCCTCGGCTACAACAACAACGTTCGGCATCGCGGTCGGATCTTCCACATTCAAACGGAGGACTCCGGCATCCTGAGCCCGCGGATCAAGACGCATTTGTTCGCCGACGGTGGGCGCATCGTTCGCTCGACCAAGACGGACTACTCCGAGTACGTCGGCCAACCGGACATGGTCGAGAAGGTGAAGAACCTGATGAAGGAGCAGCACAAGGCGATGTTCGTCGCTCTGCGCTCCGGTCAGCTCGACACCACCATCGGTTTCGACGAGGACGCGCCGTCGGCCGTGGATGGTAGCGCGGGTATTTCGCTCGAGACGCCGCCCGACTCTTTGCGCGCCACGTTGGCAGTTGCACAGGCCCTTCGTTCCGGCGGCTCTGCTGGAGGAGCTCCTACTGGCAGCGGCCCTGCTTCCACATCGTTCGGCGCTGGCCCGTCGAGCACGGCAGCGCCGACGAGCGCCGCAGCGCCGACAAGCGCCGCAGCTCCTTCGAGCACCGCCGTTGCCGCGGTGGCCTCGGCCGTGTCCGCGGTGGCCTCACCGCCTCCTTCGACGAGTGCTCCCGTTTCCGGCGCTCCCGCCCGTACGCCTCCTTCGCCTTCCGGCAGGACCGCGGGCGATTCGCGACCCGCCCCCGAAGGCCGTCCGGGCAGCGAGCCCGTGCCCCGTCCAGGCAGTGATCCCGTGCCCCGTCCGGGCAGTGACGCGCCCGAGAGGCCCTACGCAGCGCCGCGTCCCGCCGCGATCTTCTCGGCGCCGCCCACCACCAGCATCTTCGGCGACGTCGGCATCGACGAGAAGTCGCTCGACGACGCCATCCTCAGCTACCTGGCCGAGGATCCGCAGAAGCCCAGCTGAGCTGTCCAGCAAGAGCGCTCCCAATGAACCGAGCGCTCCCAATCAGCCGAGCGCGCCGGCTCAGAACTTACCGGTCAGACCACCCTGGCCGAAGCCGAGCTGAGGCTGCACGTGAGCCGAGCCGATCTTCGCCTCGGCCGTTCCGTTGCCACCGGTGAGGAGCAGGATGACGCCCGTGGCCGCCAACGCGCCACCGGCGCTGAACAGAATGGTCGAGGTGAGCGCCAGCGCGTTCGCTTCGTTCAGCTTGGCGATGCCAGCGTCGCTCGAGCAGTTCTGGTTGTTGCAGAGCGTGTCCAGCTGGCCCTTGGCACCGATCGCCATGCCGCCGGTGATGCCGCCGCCGATGATGGCCGCAGCTCCCACGCCGATGCCGACCCAGCCGAGCGTGCGCTGCGTGTTGCCCGAGGAGCCCTGATCCTGCGGCTGCGCCGTGGTGTTGTTGGGCGTCTCGGTCGCGACGACCGGCTTGGCGTTGGGATCCACTTCCAGCGTCAGCTTCAGCTCTTCGCGACCGGCCTCCTGAAGGACGACGGTCCCACGTGCTTCCTTGTACCCAGGAGCAGTGGCCACGATTTCGTGGCTGCCGGGATCGGTGGGGCGAGCGCTACCGAGCAGCACGGCCGAGTAGGGGCGCCCGTCGATCGTGACCTGGAGTTCGGGCGCATCGGCCGGAGTGATGTTCAGGGTGAGGCGACCGATGCGCGGCGTGGCCTCGGCGAGCAGCGTGTTGGCGCGCTTCTTGGCGTCGCTGAAGGCCTGCGGAGCATTGGCAGGGAGCTCTTCGCGGCTCACCTTGTTCAGATTCTCGGTACCCGCGACGAGCTGACCTTCCTTGATCTGGCACTCGCCGACCCAGGTGAGGATCGTCACTGCGTGGTAGAGGGTCTCCGCCTTCTCGAGCTTGGGCAGAGCCTCTTTGCAGTTGCCCGCTTGAGCGAGCTTGATGCCCTCGGTCGCGAGCTCGCGGGCCGCTGCCTTGTTCTCTGCGGAGGCCTCGGCGGCCACCGCCACGTTCGGCAGCAACGAGCCAGCCAGGTAAGCCAGGGCCAAGAGTCCGTACCCGCGCGACGAAGTCATCGGCCGGAGCTTGCCGAAAGACCGAGGCTGCGTAAACGGGCGCGTCGACTCGTCGGAAGCCGCCTCGTCAGAAGCCGACGTCGGGAGTCCCGGGCTTGGTCGTCGTCGGCTCCGGCGGCTTCTCGACGGGCTTGGTCGTCGTGGGTTCCGGCGGCTTTTCGACGGGCTTGGTGCCAGTCGGCCTGTTCGGCCCCGTTGGCTTGCCGGTCGCAGTTCCAGTGACGGTGCTATCAGGCTCGGGCTTCGTCGCGGGCGTCGTTTCCGGCTGAGCCGGGGGATCGATGGCGCTCGGCTTCTCGCTCGGCTTCACCGCGCTCGGCTGGGCTGCGTCCTTGGTCGGCGCAGGGGCGTCCGGAACTGCCAATTCTCGCGGCGCGCCGGCGTCGTTCACGCGGCCACCAATCGCTACCAAACCACCCACGAGTGCCGCTCCGGCCACGCCCATGGCGATCCAGACGGCGGTGGGGGGGCGGCGCTTCATCGGGAGCCCGGGCACGGTGACCGTCGAAGGGCTCGCGCTGGTCAGCCCGCTCGGTTGAGTTTCCCGAGTCTTCACGCCGCTCACCGCACCGGACGAGATGCCGCTCGCCGTGCCAGGCTCCGAGCCAGCAGCGAAGGTGGCAGCCAAATGCTCGTGATGACGAAGGGTGGGCGTGGACGAGCCGACCATCGAGACCCGACCCGTGCTGGCATCGCCGATGGCATACTCGAAGCCACGCACCAGCTCCTCGGCCGTCTGATAGCGGGCGGCAGGATCGCGTGCGCAGGTCTTGTAAAACCAATCGTCCAGCGCATCCGGCAGGCCGGGGGCACGGTTCGAGAGGGTCGGCAGCGGATCGGTGCAGATCGAAACGAGCAAGTCGCCGAAGGACTGGCCCTCGAAGGCGTAGGCGCCCGTCAGCATGTTGTAGATGACCATGCCGAGCGAGTAGAGGTCGGCGCGCGAGTCGACCGAGCTGGCGCCGCGCACCTGCTCGGGGCTCATGAAGAGCGGAGTGCCGAGGACCGTGCCGGTCTTGGTGGTGGAGCGCTCCGAGTAGTCCTCGACTTTGGCGATGCCGAAATCGAGCACCTTGGCGATCCAGTCGCCGCCGTCGTCGTCCTCTTCGGCCTTGGTGATGAAGATGTTGGCCGGCTTGAGGTCGCGGTGGACGATGCCGTGGGCGTGCGCGCGCGCCAGCGCACGGCCGATGTGGCGCGTGATGCGCGCGGCCTCCGGCAAGGAGATCACACCGAAGCGATTGATGCGGTCCTCGAGGCACTCGCCTTCGAGGAACTCCATCACGATGTAGGGGAGGCCGTTCTGGGTCAGGCCGTGGTCGAACACACCCACCACGAAGCGCGAGCGCAGCTTGGCGGCGGCGCGGGCCTCGGTATCGAAGCGCTTGCGTAGCTCGTCCGAGTCGGCGTGCTCGGGGGAGATGATCTTGATGGCCACGCGCTGGCCGAGGGAGACATGAACCGCGGCCCAGACGGTGCCCATTGCACCACGGCCGATTTCTTTCTCCAGGCGGTACTTGCCCGCGAGCAGCTGGCCCGGCCTCACGTCGAATTCGTTCTGTGCTTCGAGTGCCATGACTTCGCTCTCGCTCGGGGGGACTCCGACCCAACCGAGGATGTTACGTCGAGTACCTGGTCGTTCCTACCCTGAATCCTTGGGGCTCCCTAGAGAAGAGCGACCAATTACCTACACCGGTTCCTAGGCTCGTTCTTGCGTCTGTTCTTACGCTGAGCCCCGCTCGACCCGAGCCATGTCGCTCGTACCGAGGCGTCTCCGCTTCGTTACCGTCCCGGGTTGGACGCATGGCGTACGGATTCGGTCCAAGCCGCGTCCAAAAATGGGTTCGATTGCCCGCACGCTGGGCGGATTTGCTTGATTCCGAGATCCGAGCGTGGCAGCTTCCCGCCCCCGCGTTTCGACAGGGTTTTCACCCTCGCCGAAATTCGGGGCAGCCCTTTCGGGCTCCCTCCACCGGCTCTCCTCAACGGGCCATCCGGTCGAAGGGGCCAACGGGGTCGGCAGGGCGAGGTAGCCAAGTGGTTAGGCAACGGT
>DATIDO010000528.1:0-8888 GCA_035456245.1 Polyangiaceae bacterium | reverse complement strand
CCTCCTCTGCCCGAGGACGAGTACTACTCGCTCAGCACGCGACACGAGGTGCTGGAGATCGTGTTCGAGGCGGTGCGCTCGATGGCCATGCAGCGTGGCTACGACGAGACGACGTACTCGGAAGACGACTACGGCTCGCCGCTGCAGCCGCTCGAACTGAACTGAACCCAACCGAATGGGCCGAACTGAAATGGGCTCGCGCGACAGCGCGGCTCAATCAGCGCAGCGCGGGCTCGACTTCGCTGCTGCTGGCCGAAACTTCGGGTCGCAGCTCGGGATCGGCGCCCAGCCGGTAGCGAGCCGGCGCCTGCAACACGGCCGGCGGTCGCACGTGGCGACCCAGGAAATCACGCGCCTGGTAGGTGAGCCCGACGCGTGTGGGGGCGAGCGCCAACTCACCCTGAGCCTCGATGCGCGCGAGCGGCACGCCATCCAAGAAGAGCAGCATGGGCACGTCCCAACCATTCTCGATGGTCGCCGTCGCGCTCCCGGAGGCCAAGCCCGTCGAGGCCAGGACGCCGCCGGGCCAGGGGCGCTCCTCGTCGGGCGGCAACTCGCCCGGCTTCCAGATCGACATGAGCGGCGGCATGGCCCAGTTGCTCCCCAACAGATCGGTCCGTCGCTTCTGCGTCGTGACCGTGGCCCGTAGCTCGCCTCCACCCGGCCAAGCGAAGCGCGCCTCGATCGGCAGCTCGCCCGGCGCGCAGGCTGCCGCGGAGCGGTGCGCGCGCAGCAGACCGAGCAGCTGGTCGCAGAAGAGCTGAGTTGCCTCGCCCAGCTCGGGGACGGTCTCCAGATAGAGATCGAGCTCGCCGAGCGGGCTGATCACCTTGCGCATCGCCAACTGCCGCTCGCCGCGCGTGATCGGCTCGAACGAGCGCACCTCGGCCTCGAAGGTCGGCATGACGTCGACGCGGCGCTCCTGCAGCAGCGTGGCCAGCGCCCCCTCGGGGACGGCTCGGTAGCTGCGTCCGTCGGGCCAAACGACGAGCGCGCCGATTCGATCGGAGCGCGAGCGCAGCTCGGTCCCCTCGGGCAAAACGAAGAGCGCGCCTTCCAGCACCAGCCGCTGACGAGCCGGCCGCACTCCCGCAGCGTCACTCACCCCCGGCAAGAGCTGGACCTTCAGGCTGGTCTTGGCGCGCTCGGCGACGGCGCCCAGCGCCGCAGCTCGCCGCAGCTCGGGCAGCTGGAGCTCCACGGTGAACTCGAACGCGCTCGGTTGCGCGACGAGCGGCTCATCGTCGACCAGCGCGTGGTCGACCGACCACGGCAGACGCTCCTGCGCTGCCCCGGCGGTTACCTTGTCGGCCGCAGAGCGAGCTCCACCTCCGCGCAGGGGTGCTGGCAGGATGTGCGCGTTGGGGCTGGGCTCGTTCTGGCTCGGCTCGGGCTCTTCCCGAGTCGGTGCACGCTCGCAGCCCGCGAGAGCGAGGACCAGCAGACAGACTTCCCAGCCTCGACTCACGGTGAATCGAGTTCCGAGCTGGCAGCGAGCATTCGACGAAACAGCCACGCGTCCTCGCCGTCACCATAGTAGCCCCGCCGCTCGCCGTCTCGGACGAAGCCGAGCGCCACGTAGAGCGCCTGGGCCGCCGTGTTGGATGCCCGCACCTCCAGATAGGCCGAGCGCGCCCCGCGAGCCTCCGCCGCCTCGAACAAAGCCCGGACCAAGCTCCGCCCCAGCCCCCGCCGACGCTCGGCCTCGTGCACGGCCACGTCCAGCACCTCCAGCTCGTCGGCTACCACCCAGCCGAGAGCGAAGCCGCTCGGTTGGCCCAGCGCGCCCGCCACCCACAGCTCGGCCGTGGGGTTCCCCAGCTCGGCAACGGCATCCAGGCGCAGCCCGGCGGCGATCGCCAGCCGATCGAGCGCCTCGACGTCCCCCGGCTCGGCCCTGCGCAACACCACGCGAACCTCAGCCGGCGCGCTTCACCAAGCGCGAGTTGAGCAGCCGGTAGATCACCTTGCAGGTCTCGAACGAGCTGCCGTCGAAGCCATCGACCAACTCGCGCGCCGTCGTCTCGCCATCGATGGCCGACAGCACGCGCAGCTCCAGCTCGGTGAGCGCTTGACGCTCCTCGAGTGACTTGACCGCTGCCTCGTCGCGGAAGAGCACGTCGCCGAAGTCGAAGCTGTCCTCGATCAGCCGCCACTCGTCCACGCGGCGGAAGCCTTCCATCACCAGGCCACCCGTGCGCAGCCCCAGCGCGGTGCGCGCCGCCAGCTGATCTTCGTCCTGCAAGAAGCGGAAGCGGCCGGTTCGCCAGCGCACCACCTCGTAGACCAACTCGGAGGTCTGGTTGGTGAGCGCCGCCGTCAGCTGTGCTTCGCTGAGCTCGCCCTGCTCGACCAAATAGGCGCCGAGCACCTGGCCCGCCGAGCGGCTCGCTTCGATGCACTCGTCCAGCCGCTCCCGCGAGAGCGCCCCGGTCTCCACCAGGTAGCGACCGAGCAGGAACTCCTCGGGCAAGCCGGCGTGGGTGGCGAAGTCGAGCATGCCTTCGCGAACGAACAGCGTGACGCGCGAGCGGTGGTGAGAGAGCGCCAACGCTCCCGTTTTTCGCTGGAACTCCAGCAATTGGAGGATCTCGGCGATCGAGATCGACGCCAAATCACCGGACAACACCTCGCCGGTCTGGCTGGCCAGCTCGACCTCGCCCAAGGCGCCCGCCAGCTGGCGGAAGGCCTCGGGCGTCAGCGCGCGCGCCAGCGCGTGCGACAGCTCGGTCGCGCCGATGCGCTGCTTGCCGCGGTTGATTTCGGGGGCCAGCAGCTGGCTCAGCGCGTCGGAGAAGACGAGCGCAGCGCGGCTGGTGCGCTGCGACAGGCTGTCGGAGCTGGCCTCGGGGCTCGAGGTCGGTTCGTCCTCGGGCGCCGGCGGGGCGGGCTTGTCCGAGCGGCGCCCGCGGCGCTCTTCTTTCTTCAACAGCGCGCTCTGCACCACGGCGATCAAGCCACGCGCGTCGAAGGGCTTGGTGATGGCGTCGAGCGCGCCCGTCTGCTGCACGAACTTGCCGCGGATCTTGTCGCCCTTGGCGCTCATCAGCACCACCGGCATGTCCGCCAGCTCGGGCTGCTGCCGCAACATCATGCACAGCTGGTAGCCGTTCATGCGCGGCATGACGAAATCGACCAGCACCAGGTCGGCGCCACCTTGCGCCAAGCGCTGCAGCGCCTCGATGCCGTCCGAGGCCACGATGGGCTCGTAGTCGTGGCGCGCGAGAATGGACGACACCACCTTGCGGATGGTCGGGCTGTCGTCGACGACCAGAATGCGCGCGCTCATGTTCGCGACTGCGCATCCTGGCGAAGCGGCCGGCCGGGGACAAGGGCCCGCCGCGTCGCGGACAAACGGGGACTGGACGGTCTCAGAGCAGCCCCGCGCGCTTGCGAGCCTCGATACTGGGCTCGCTCACCCACCACTGGAGCAGATCGAGCTGTGCGGCCTTGCTCTCCTCCGGCGTCAGGCCCACCACCGCGCCCCGGGTGCGCTGCAGTAGCAAGAGCGGCGACACATCGTCGGCCACCACCAGAGCCGTGCGCAGCGCGGCCCGGCGCAGGGCGAGTCCGAGCGCCGCGCCGTCGACCGGACGGCTCTGCACGAAGCGGCGCGCTGCCTCCTCGAAGCGTCCCTTGGCCAGCCAAGGGAGCGCTTTGCCGATGCGCCTGCCGATGGCCTCCAGGTCGCCACCGCTCGAGCGATTGGGGGCGAAGCGCGGCTCGACCCAGCGTCCGCCGGCGAGCACCAGATCGTTCAGCTCCGGATCGTTCAGGACGTCGACCAAGTAGGGGCCCCGCGCCACGCTGGCCACGAAGCGCGAAAACACGAACACCTGCTCCACCTCGGACAAGCCCGCGAACGAGCGGGGCACGACCAGACCGAGCGGATCGGTGAGCACCAGAGTAGCCGCTCCTTCGTATTCGCTGGCCGGGTACAGGTCCATTTCGGCCACCCCGAACGCCCGCAGGACGCGGTCGAACAGCGGCCGCAGCGGGTGGGTCGAGCGACTGCTGACCCGATCGCGAGAGCTCAGCTGGAAGCGCTCGAGCCCCGGACCGAACAACTTGGTGCCCAGTTCACTCAGCTGCGAGAGGAACGTCTCGGCCTCCGCGCTCACGTCGGGCGAGAACAGCTGGAGCGTGGAGGCATCGAGGGCATCGGCCGGCACGAGCGCAGGCCGCGCCACCCGCGCTTGCCAAGTCGAGCGGACCAGCTCGTTGCCGCCCCCCGCCAGCACCAGCGGGCCGTGCGCGAGGTGCGCCTCGGCGTTGCGACCGAGCGCGTCGAAGGTGGTGACGAGATCGCGCCAGGTGTCGACGCGCGCTGGCTCGAGCGCCAGCAGCTTGCGCAACTCGTCGAGCGCCTGCGCGTGGCGGCGAGCATGCATCAGGCGGCTCGAGTACTCGACGCGCAAGGCGCGCGCTTCGGGCAGAGCCGCCAGACCGCGCTCGAGCGCCGGGAAACCTCGGTTGGCGTCGGAGAGCTCGTCCAAATAGACCCGGCCCAGCTCGACGTAGGCCTCCGCCGTCGCCTCCGGCGCGCGCCCCGACTCGATGAAGCGGGTCAGCGCGCGCGCATAGCCCTCCCAGCCTTCGCGATCGCCCCGCTCGGCCAACAACTGGCGCAGATCGGCGCCGGCCCCCGGCTCGCCCACGCCAACCAGCTCGACCGCTGCCTCGAAGGCCGCGCGCGCCTCGTCGAACCGACCGCCGTCACGGTACAGCCGGCCCAGCGTCGTGGAGCCCTCGGCCTTCTCGGCCCCCTCGCTCGCCTGCACCCAGGCGCGCGCCGTCTCGACGGCCGAAGAATCACGCTCGGCCATCTGCAGGGCAATCAGGCGGCGGAGCGCCTCGCGGTGGAGCGGCTCGCCCTCCAGCACCTCGCCGAGCAAGCGGCGCGCGTCCGCCGCGCGGCCCAGATGCTCCTGGTAGAGCGCGGCCAAACGCAGGCGCGTCTGCAGCAGCTGAGCCGGAGACAGCGACAGCTTGGCGGCGCGCTCGAAGCGCGTGGCAGCCTGCTGGAACTGCTTGTCGCGCATGTAGAGCTCGCCCAGCTCCAGCAGGGTCGCGGGGTGATTCGGCTCGCTCTTTTCCACGCGCAAGAGCGCGGTGAGCGCGGCCGGGAGATCGCCTCGGTGGTTGGCGTGGGTGCGCGCGACCGCAATCCAATGACCCGTGCGCGCCTGCTGACTGGTGGCGCGCTGCGCCGCCGAAGACAGCGAGTCGACCAACCGATCGAAGCCGCCGCTGGCGGTGAGTAGCTCGTGGAGCGCCCGCGCCGCGGCGAACTGTTCGGGATCCACCGCCAGCGCTCGCTCGAGCGCGGCTGCGGCACCCTCGGTGTCCCCGCGCGCGCGCAGGGCCTCTGCGGCGGCCGCGAACAGCCGGGCAGCGCTGGCCACGTCCGCCGTGACGCGCGCCTCTGCTTCGGCCGCCTCCAGGAGCAGCGACGGATCGGTCGATGTCGTGGCGACGCGCGAGATGCCGCGCGCGGCCGCGATGTTCTCCGGATCCAGCTGGAGCGCGCGGCGGTAGTGGCCCAGCGCCTTCCACGGTTCGTGGCCCTCGAGCTGCTCGGCCCAGCGCGTGGCGTGCGCGGCAGCCAGCGCCGGCGACGCCTCGTCCCGCGACAGCACGGCGTCGACGCGCGCGAGCCCGACGCTGTCGCCGCTGCGCAGGTGTTCCAGCTCGAGCCGTTCGAGCGCGCGGCGATCGTCGGGCAGGTGCTGCAGGATGGCCGCGAGCGCCGGCTGCGGTTCGGTCGAGCCGGCGCCGAGGCGCACCAGCTCGCGCAAGGCCGCGACCCGCTCGGGCAAATGAGCGAGCGACTCCACCTGTTGATTCAACACACGTACGAGGGCCGCCGGATCGCCCAGCTCGCCCCACAGGTGCTCGAGCGCCAAGAGCGCGCCCACGTGGCCGGGCTGCTCTTCCAAGACGGCCACGTAGCGAGCCGCGGCCTCGTCCAGCTGGCCCAGCTCGTCGCGCAACACCTCGGCGGCTCGCAGGCGCGCCTGGAGCCGCACCAACGGCTCGCTCGTCGTGGCGGCGTCCTCGTCCAAGGCAGCGACCAGCGCCTTGTGGTTGGCCGAGGCGGCCAGGATACGCTGGCGGCCGTCGATGGCCTGGCGCGAGCCAGGCGCGTGCGTCGCCGCCAGCTCGTAGGCCTTGAGCGCCTCGGGCAGCTTCTTCAGCCGGTTCTCGTAGAGCTGGCCGAGACGCAGCGCCCACTCGGCCTTCTGGGCGGGCTCGGCGTGTCGCTCCACCTCGCGCGCGGCCTGACGAGCCAGCTCGTCGTAACGCTCGGCGGCCAGCAAGCGGCGGACCAGCGCGTGACTGGAGGGTTCGTGGTTCGCGTCGTGCTCCAGCGCCTTCTTGTAGTGGGCGATGGCCGGCTCGTCCTGCGCCAGCTGGCGCTCGTAGAGCTCACCGATGGCGAAACAGAGCCGCGCGCGGCTGGGCCCATCACTCGCCAGCGCCAGCTCCTTTTCGTAGACGGCGATCAGATCGGTGACCCGACCTGCGCGCTCGTGGACACGGCGCAGCGCGTCGAGCGCGGGTGCGAAGCGTGCGTCGAGCGCCAGCACCTGATCGAGCAGCGAGAGCGCCCGCGACTCACTGCCCAGCTCGACGGCGGCGAGCTCGGCTGCCCGGGTCAACAGCTGCAGCTTGCGCGGCGCCGGCAGCAGGTGCGCCTGGGTCTCCAGCAGGCCGACTCGAGCCGCCGAGTCTCCGGCGCGGGCGGCGGCGCGCTCGGCTGCCAGCAGCGCGTCCAAGTGGTGCGGCGAGCGTGCCAGGATGCGTTGGTAGGCGTCGAGCGCCCGTCCCGGGGCACCCAGCGCGTCTTCGTGCACGCGGCCGATCTTGAACAGCCAGACGAACGCCGTGGCGTCGTCCTCGGCGCGCTCCACCGCGCGCTCGTACTGCTCGACCAGATCGACGTGTCGCCCGAACTCGGCGAGCAGCCGCGTGAGCGCGGCAAAGGCCGCCGTGTGACCGGGGGCGATGCCGAGCGCCTGCTCCAGCGCGGCCACCGCGCGCTCGCGCTGACCGCGCTCGCGCTCCTCGATCGTGGCAACCTGGAACAACGCCTCGGCGCGGCGCGCCGGCAGCTGTGCGCCCTCGGCAATACCGAGCAGCACGACGATGCGCCGCTCCGCGTCCCCCGCGCGCTCGTACAGGCGCAAGAGCGCGTCGGTGATGCCCGGATGCGCCGGATCGAGCGCGCGCGCCCGCTCGTAGTCCGCGATGGCCGCCGCCGCGTCCCCCAGCTCGCGCTCGCTCGAGAGCCCGAGGCGCCCCAGCAGCTCCAGCTTTTCGTCGCGCGAACCGCTCAACTGCACGCGCCGCTCCAGCGCGCTCCGCAGACCCGCCGTGTCCCCGGCGCGCTCGTACACCAGCGACAACTCGCGCAAGGTCACCGCGTCTGCCGGCTGTTCGGCGTGAGCGCGCTCCAGCGCGCGCGCGCCGGCATCCAACTCACCCAGACGGTCCACGTGCACGCGCGCCAGCCTCACCAACACCGCCGCGCGCACCTGGGGATCCTGCGACAGCCTGACCTTCTCTTCGAGCAACGCGGCCAGCTCGTGGGGCCGCTGGGCGCCGTGCAGGCGCTCCAGATCGGAGAGGGCCACCGTCGCGCCGCTGGCCTTGCCGAACGCGCTCTGCAGCAGCGCGGCCGCGCCATCCAGATCGCGTCGCTTCACCTCGACCAGTCGAGCGCGCTCGGCCAAGCGCGCCGCCGACAGGCCCGCATCTTCGTCGGCATCCTGCGCCTGCGCCTCCAGGCTGCGCTCCAGCTCGACCCACGCCTGATCGCGGCGGCGCGCCCGCGACAGCGCCCGCTGGAGCGCGGCGTCGTGCGGGCTCAGCTCGCGCGCTGCCTCGAGTGCCTTGCGCGCCTCGCCGGGGCGACCGAGCGGCCCCTCGAGCCACATGGCCTTTTCGTAGGCGAGCTCGGCGCGCGCCAGCGGAGTGCGCGCCAACCGCAGCTGAGCGTCGAACCACGGGAGCGCCGCTTCGTACTCACCCCGGCGCAGCCGCACGCGGCGCGCGCCGACGATACTGGGCTCGTGCTCGGGGGTTGCCTCGTGCGCCTTCTGGTAGTGCTCGAGCGCGCCCGCCAAATCGCCGAGCGGCTCTTCGAGCAGGCGTGCCCACTCGTAGTGCAGTCGGCCGCGGCGCGATTTGTCTTTGGCCGACTCGAGCTGCACTCGCAGCACGTCGATGAGCGCTTGGGCCGCGGCTTTGCGCTCGAAGACGGACTCGGCGGTGGGTTCGCTGATCGCGCCTTCGTAGATGGGATTGGAGACGGGGCGCGTCGGCGCCACACCGGGAGCCACGGCCGGCGCGCGCTCGCCGGCCTCGCGGAGTTCGAGGCGCGCCGGGGGCGCGGGCGTCGAAGCGACCAAAGCGCCGGTGAAAACGGCCTTCTTCTCGACCACCGGAGCGTGCGACGCGACGCGCGCGCCGGGGCTCGGCGGCGCAGGCCGGCGCGAAGGTGGAGCCGGGCGCGGAAGGCTGTCGGCGCCTTGGCTCGGGGCGGTGAGGACTTGCGCAGGCGGCGGCGTGGAGGCGCGCGGCGGATGCGGGTGCGGCGGAGGGAACGACGAGGGCGAGCGCTCACCCGTCGGCTGCCCAGGAGGAACGGGAGCCGCTGGAGGAGCCGAAGCCGCGACCGGCGCGACGGGCGGGAGCGGTGGAGCCGCAGACGCATGGGTTGGTGCCGGCAAGGACGCCGCGCGGGAAGGTGCTTGAGGCGCGCGACTCGTGGGTGGCTTGGGAGGCGGTGGCAATGAAGGCACGCGGCGCTCACCCGCGCTGGGTGCAGGTGGCGGCACACTGGCTGGCTTGGCAGCGGCTGGCGCGCTGGCCGAAGCAGGGGC